>NZ_BAAGXS010000025.1:0-141694 GCF_054779715.1 Actinophytocola sediminis
GGCCGCCGCGCGCCGGCGCCGCGCCGGCCTGGTGCTCGACGCGATCCACCGCTACGGCCCCGCCGGCGGCGTGCCGCGCGAGGTGCCCACCCCCGGCCTGCTCACCGGGCTCGCCGGCATCGGCTACGGCCTGCTGCGCCTCGGTTTCGCCGACCGGGTGCCGTCGGTGCTGCTGTTCGAGCCGACCCGACCGACCGGAAACCGAAGTGGAAACAGTTAGGGGAGAGTGCATGAAGGGAACGGGGCACGTGTTCGAGGAACCATTCGTCATCGGCCAGGACCCGACCATCGACTCCGCCACGGCCGCCGTGGCGCGGCTCGTGCCCGCGGTGATGTTCGGTTTACGCACCGCGGCGTTAGCCGGCATGGTCGTGACCGCCGGTACGGTCGCTCTGGGACTGAGCGGCGTGTTCGACGACTCGACCAATGTCGCGTTCACCACCTGCTGCGGTGGTGAGCTGGACCTCAGCTGACCTCGCCGCCGCCGGCCGCGTCCTGGCGGGGTGACCAGGACACGGCCGCTCGGCTCAACCGGCCGACGACATGTGGGTGAAGATGCTCGGATCCGATGGATCGATCAGGACGAGCATGGGTAATGTCCGGATCGTGCGGAACCGATCATCGATTGTGGTAGGTCGGGACCGGGAGTTACGGGCCGTCGAGCAGGCCATGGCCGCGGCGGCGGCCGGCGCGGGTGGTGCGGTCTTCCTCGTCGGCGAGAGCGGCATCGGGAAGTCCCGGCTGGCCGCGGCGGCGATCGACCGCGGCTTCGCGGCGGACATGGTGTTGATGCGGGGCCGGGGCAGCGCCATCGGGCCGATGACGCCGTTCCGGTCGCTGACCGAGGCGTTGCTGTCCCTGTTGCGGGCCAAGGAGATCGACCTCGACGTGGCCGCGCTCGGGCCCTACCGGCCGGTGCTCGCCCGGCTGATCCCGGACTGGGGCACGCCGGCCGCGCCGCAGGACGGTTCGCTGGTGATTCTCGCCGAGGCGGTGCTGCGGCTGATCGGGCTGGCCGGTGCCGGCCGCGGCTGCCTGGTGACGCTGGAGGACCTGCAGGACGCCGACGCGGAGAGCCTCGCGGTCTTCGAGTACCTGATCGACAATCTCGACCGCCAGTCGACGCTGCTGCTGGGCACCGTGCGCGACGAACCCTGCCCGGCACTGGATCTCGCCCGCTCGGCCGCCAGACGCGGCACCGCCACCCTGATCGAGCTCGGCCGGCTCGGCCGCGACGACCTGCGCGGCCTTGCCGGCGCGTGTCTGGGGGTGCCGGCCGAGGGGGTGCCGGCGCCCGCGGTGGACCTGTTGCTGGCCGGCAGCGCGGGAAACCCCTTTCTCTGCGAGGAACTGCTCGGCGGCATCGTCGACGGTGGACTGCTGGTGTCCGACCAGGACGGTTGGCGGATGGCGGCCAACCGGCCGGCCGACGTGCCGGCGACCTTCGCCCGCACGGTCGCCCGCCGGGTCGAGGCGCTCGACGCGGCCGCGCGGGAGCTGTTGTCGGTGGCCGCCGTGCTCGGCCAGCGGTTCTCCCTGGCGGTCGCCCAGGCGGTGACCGGGCTGCCCGACCGGGAGCTGCTGTCCCATCTGCACGGCGAACCGGGCGCGCAGCTCGTCCAGCCAGACGACCAACAGCCTGACTGGTATGCCTTCCAGCACCAGTTGGTCCGCGAGGCGCTGCTGTCGTTGCTGACGCCCGCCGAACGCGCGCGGCTCGCCCGCCGGGTCGCCGACTCGATCGAGACCGTCTACCCCGGACTGCCCGGCGAGTGGTGCCAGGCCTCGGCGCGGTTGCGGCTCGACGCCGGCGATCCGGTCGCCGCCGGCAGGCTGTACGCCGACGCCGGCAGCCGGGCGCTGGCCCAGGGCGCGGCGAACTCGGCGGTCGGCCTGCTGGACAAGGCGTGGGAACTGCTCGCCGCCGGGGACGCGGCCGAGCGGGCCGACACCCTGGAGCAGTTGTTCTACGCGCTGGCCGAGGCCGGGCTGGTGGAGCGGGCGCTCGACTCGGTCGGCCTACTCGGCGAGGTCGGTGGGCTCGACCGGCGCAGGCGGGCCCAACTGCACACCCGGCTCGCGTGGGCCGCGCAGGTCGCCGGCCGGGGGCCGAACAGCCTGGCGCAGATCGAGGCCGCGAGAGCGCTGCTCGGCCCGGACGCGTCCGAAGTGGACACCGCGCCGATCGACGTGATCGAGGCGCACCTCGCGCTGGACTCGCCAGGCCAGGGACAGTTCGGCAAGGCCGAGCGGTTGGCAAGGCGCGCGGCGACGGTGGCCGAGGACGCACCGCTGCCGGTGGTCGCCTGCCAGGCCTGGCAGCTGCTCGGGGCGCTGGTCCGGTCGCGCGATCCGGCGGAGGCCACCGAATGCCTGCGGCGGGCCGGGGCGATCGCGGCCAGGCACGACCTGCCGATCTGGCAGATCCACACGTTGGTGCGCCTTGGCAACGACGACGCGCTGCGCGAGGCCAGCCTGGAGCGGCTCGAGCTGGCGCGGTCGCGGGCGACGCTGGCCGGTGCGGTGATCGCGCAGTGCCAGGCCGAGCAGAGCATCGCGCTCTACGCCATCCTCGACGGTGACTACGCGACCGCGGAGTCGTTGGTGGACAAGGTGTTCGCGACCACCACCCGGCTCAAGCTGTTGGAGAACACCCAGTACGTGCTGTTGGCGCGGGCGATACTGGCCGCGCATCGGGGGCGGCGTAAGGAGATGGAGGAGGCGCTCTGGGCGTTTCGGCGCTGGGAGGGCAATGTGCAGCCGCAGTACGCGCCAAGGGTTTATGGGCTGGCGCGGACGTTCTGCGCGTTGCTGGAGGAGAACCGGCCACGGGCGCTGGACGAGCTGGCGCGGGCGCTGCGGGCGGAGGAGGCGACGCCGACGGTGTTGCAGCTCGGCGGCCGCTACGGTATGCACCTGTTGCTCTCGGCGCTTGGCGAGTCCCTGACCTCGGCCGAGTTCGACGCGCTCACCTCGGCGCCGGCCAGCCGGCTGCGGTGGGACCGGATGTTCGCGCTCTACGCCAAGGCCGTGCTGGCCGGCCGGTCGGGCGCGGTCGGCGAGGCGGCCGACGCGGTGACCGAGGCGCTCGCGGTCGGCGCGCCGTACGCGATGGGCCGCCATCTGGGGTTGCGGCTGGTGTGTGAGGCGGCGCTGGCCGATGGGTGGGGGACTCCGGTGGAGTGGTTGCGGGCGGCGGAGAACCACTTCCACGAGACCGATGTGCCGGCGGTGGCGAGCGCGTGCCGGGGGCTGTTGCGCAGTAGTGGGGTGCGGGTGGCGCAGCGGCGCAGTGGGGTCGCGGAGATCCCGGCGGTGCTGCGGTCGGCGGGGTTGACCGTGCGGGAGTACGAGGTGCTGCGGCTGCTCGCCGAGCGGCTGGGCAACCGGGAGATCGCCGGGCGGCTGCACCTGTCGCCGAGGACGGTGGAGAAGCACGTGTCCAGCCTGATCAGCAAAACCGGCCTACCCAACCGAATCGCCCTGAGCGAATACGCCGTCACCACAGCCAACGGCTGACCGCAGCGAAGGGTCCCTTCACTGCACCAGACGCAGCGAAGGGACCCTTCGCTGCGGTGTCAGCCTGAGGACGGGGCGTGCCAGAGGCCGACGACCGCCTCGATCAGGCCGGTGGCCGCGGCCGACCAGCTCGGTCGGGGAGTCGGCTGGCCCAACGCGATCGCGCGCTCCCGGTCGGCGATGGTGTAGGTGATCAGGTACCGGGCCATGTCGCCGCGCTCGGCGCGCACCGGTGCCGGCAGGTCGGGCAGACACCGGTTGAGCCCGTCCAGGGTCGCCAGCATGGCCGGCTGGGCGATGGCCTCCTCGACCATGATCTCGCCGTACTGCGGACACGCGAGCAGTTGCGCGGTGAACCGGCCGAACCACGTTGTGCCACCGAGGTTCTCCAGGTGTTCGGTGATCGGCCGGACCAGACAGCCCACCCAGTCCGTGGTGTCGGTCGAGTCGCCGGCCTGGTCGACCATCCGCTCCCGCAGCCGGGTCAACTCGTCGTCGTGCTGGCGGACGATCGCGCGCACCAGCTCGGTCTTGGTGCCGAAGTGGTAGTTCACCGCCGCGGTGTTGCCCTGCTCGGCCGCCTCGCTGATCTGCCGGTTGGACACCGCGACGATGCCCTGCTCGGCGAACAGCCGCTCCGCGGTCCGCAGAATCCGTTGCCGGGTAAGCCGAACCTGATCGGTCCGCCTCCCCGCGCTTTTTTGTGTTGGTCGAGTTGGGACGTTGGGTGGTGGTTGGGTGCGTACTTGTGGCTGGGTCGCGTCACGTTCCCCTGAGGTGCGGTTGGGGAGGGCTTGGGCTGACTTCGATTCTGGGTGTCTCACCATCGGACCGGGACTTCGCGCAGGCCGCCGACTACCAGGCCCTCCAAGCGGTTCAGCTCCTCGGGCGCCACCGCGAGTTCCATAGTGGGCAGTCGGCGCAGGAGTACCTCCAGGGCGACCTGGAGTTCGGTGCGGGCCAGCGCCTGGCCGAGGCACGAGTGCGCGCCGGTGCCGAAAGCCAGGTGTGGGTTGGGGTTTCTGGCCAGGTCGATCCGCTCGCCGTCGGTGAACACGTCCTCGTCCCGGTTGGCGGCGGCCATGCTGCACAGCACGGTCGTGCCGCCGGGGAACGTGGTCCCGGCGACCTCGGCCTGCTCACCGATGTAGCGCACCATGCCGAGCCCGGGGTTGGGGTCGTAGCGCAGCGACTCCTCCACCGCGTGCCGGACCAGCGACGGGTCGGCGAGCAACTGCTCCCACAGCTCCCGGTTGGCCAGCAGCATGGCGACCATCTTGGCGATCATGTTCGCGGTCGTCTCGTGCCCGGCGACCAGCAGGCCGATCCCGGTGGCCGCCAGGGTGTCCTCGGTCAGCCGCTCACCGGCCGAGTCGGTCGCGGTGAGCAACTCGCTGAGGATGTCGTCGCCGGGGTCGGACTTCTTGGCCTCGATGTGCTCGCGCAGGTAGGCGAAGAACTCGCCCATCGACGCGACGACCTCCTCCTCGCGGTACCTGGTCAGGTTCAGGAACATGTCCGACCAGGTGGCGAACCGGTCCCGGTCGGTGGCCGGCACGCCGAGCATGTCGCAGATGACCCACACCGGCAGCGGGAAGCTGAACGTGGCCTTCAGGTCGGCCGGCGCACCACTGGCCACCAGGTCGTCGACCAGGGAGTCGGCCATCGCCTCGATCTCCGGGCGCATCGCGATCATCCGCTTGGCGGTGAACCATCTGTTGATCAGCCGCCGCCAGCGCTGGTGTCCCTCGCCGGCCTGGGGGATCAGCCTCGACATCGGGCTGTTGAACAGGCCGCCGGACTCGGTGTCGGTGAGCCGGGCGGCGTCCGGCGCGGACAGCTCGCGGGTGAACCTCGGGTCGGCCAGCACCTGCTTGACGTCGGCGTACCTGGTCAGCAGGGTGCCCGCGTCGCCGCTGGGAAACGTGATGGGCGAGACCGGGCACTCCCGCCGGAGCCGGGACAACTCCGGCGGTGCCTCCAGCGCGGACGGTCCGGACAGGGGAAAGCTCAACACCTGATCGACGCCATGCGCCATCGCTGATCATCCTCCAGGCTGGTTGGCCACGATGCGTAAGCAGTCAACAACTGGAGGACGAATTCGTCAAGCAGGTGATTTAAGATTGCAACTCACTGATGCTGCCGTCGGCCAGGTGCTCGTCGACCGACTTCGGCAGCAGATAGGCCGCTCCACCGCCGGGCTGGCTGTGCCACGGCACGGTCTGCCCGGCCAGCGCACGCAGCTCCCTGGCCACCCGGTACCGGCGCGGGCCCTGCTGCTCGCGCTCCGCGCGCAACGACATCGCGCTGAACTCGGTGCCGGCGGCGAAGGTCAGGTTGCCGGCAGGGGCGCCGTACCGGACGATCTCCCGGTCGGGCATCAGCACGGCGATGTGCTTGCCCGCCAACAACGTCAGCGGCGGCTCGCCGGGCAGTGGCTGGATCGGCCAGTCGTTGAGCGCCTGGGCGGTGTTGCGGTCGGCGCCGCCGGCCCGCAGGTTCGTCGGCGAGCTGGCCAGCGTGCCGAGCAGGTAGGCCCCGGCGTCCCAGAGCTGGTCGAACCGCTGCGGGTTGCGTGGCTTGCCGCGCTCGTAGTCGGCGACCTGCCACTGGTCGCCGACCAGCTCCAGGCAGGTCGCGCCCTCGGCCGAGCCGAGGATCCGGTAGGACTCCGGGATCGCGCCCGCCTCGCTCACCCGCCGCTCGATGATCGCCAGCACCCGCCGGTCGCGCTCGGACGGCTCGCCAGGCGGCGGGGTCGCAGGCGGGGTTGCCTGGGGGGCCGGCTTGGCCGGTGTGGCCGGGAGCTCACCGGTGAGCGCGATGTAGGCGGCGTCCTTGGTGTCCTGGTCGAGCTGGGGCGGGGTGAACCCGGCGGCGCGCACGTGTGCGACCAGGTCGGGCTCCGGCGGCACGCCGTGCTTGGTCAGGTAGTGCGGCACCGACGCCGGCCAGATCCACGTGCCGTCGGTGTGGAACGCGGCCGGCACGTCCTTGGCGCTGTTCTGGTCGAACAGGTCGGCGTCGAAACCGCGGCCGCCCATGATCACGTACGCGGTGTTCAGGTACTCGGTGACCCGCGCCAGCTCGTCCTCCGGCACGGGCGGCCGGTTGACCACCGGCTTGCCGTCCTGGTCGCGGTGGTCGAAGATCCGCGCGTGCCGGAAGCGCCCGGCCACCGCGGCCACCCGGTCCGCGTTGGGCAGCACGGTCCTCATCCAGTCGGCGACGTTGTCCGGCGTGCGGGGGAACATCTCCAGCTCGTCGAGCACGGCCGTGCGCGGCGGCGGCTGGTGCCAGCGCGGGTCCTCCTTGAAGGTGAAGTTGACCGTGGTCCTGATCGGGTACTCGACGATCATGCTGGCCGAGGACCAGGTGCCGACGCCGTCGGTGTACATGCCGGCGCGCAGCCGCTGGAAGAACTCGATCGCCTCGCGCGGCGCCGGCCACTCGCGGAGCTGGCCGTTGATGCCCAGGATGTGCCCGACGAGCTCGACGTGGTTGCCCGCCGCGCGGTACAGCACCCGGATCTGCTCGCGGTCGGCTGGCGCGCGCACGACCAGCAGGTCGGCGATCTTGCGTTGGAGGTCGCGCTGCTCCTCGAGACCGAGTGGTGCGGGGCGGGTCATGTGGGAGCTCCTCCTGCCTGCTCGACCGTGCGCCGCAGCCAGCCGGGAACCTTGTCCGCCGGCCGGGGGTAGGTCGCGAGATCGCGCTGGAACACGGCGGGCGGGATCGGCGGATCCCACAACGGGTCGTGCTCGTAGTTGTAGAAGATACGGAACTCGCCGGGCGGGTTGAGCACGTACCTCGCCGACAGCCAGGCCCCCCGTTCCGGCCGGTACATCAGCTTGCGCAGCTCGAGCAGTGCCTGTCCGGCCGCGGCCGGCGGTTCGACCTCCGCGTCGGTGAAGTCGGACATGATCACGGTGAGGCCGAAGTCCTGCACGCCCTCGGCGATCTTCGCGACCAGGTCGATCCGGCGCCACCCCGGCGGCGCGGCGCCGATCAGCGCCGCCCCGGTCTGCTGAAGCAGCTCGTCGTACCGTTGCTCCTGGGCCTGCGCGGCCCACGGCTCAGACATGTTCTCGAGATCCCCTGCTAGTTGTCGTAACGCCGGAAGTGGACCCTGATCCTGCCATTGCGGTCGGTCATCACGAACCGCTCGTGCACCGCCTGCGGGCGTGCCGGGTGGGCGGGGTGGGCGCCCTCGGTCTGGAAGTCGTGCCACTCGTGGTCGGTGCCCCGGCGGCGCTGTTCCCGGCTGGCCTCCATGTCCTGGCCGTACCAGGTCTCCCTGGCCGGCTGGCCCTTCTGCGGCCGGTTCTCGTCGCTGTCCTGCGGGAACTGGTTGCGCGCGTCGGGCGCGCCGTCGGCCTGGGTCGGCCGGATGTGCCCGCCGTCGGTGCCCGCGCCGCCCAGCGCGGAGACCCGGTCCTGGGACCACTGGCTGCGTGGTGCCTCGGTGCCGTAGGTGCGTTCGTCGGTGGCGTGGAAGGTCACCCCGAGGTCGTTGGTGACGTAGACGTTCTCGGTGTCGATCCGGGTGACGGTGTTCGGCGGGAAGTTGTTGACCTCGTAGTTGCGGTCGCCGGCCAGCCCGCTGGGGCTGGAGAAGGTGTCGATCGCCACGACCCGCGCGGTGCCGCCGGCGGCCGGGTCAGGTGGGCCGGTGTAGAGCCGGGTGGTGCCGTTGGGGGTGGTGTGCACGATCTCGGTGTGCGGCGGCCAGCCGGTGCGGTCGCTGAGCGCCTCCTCGTGGCCCAGCGGCCGGGCGAGCGGGCTGTTCGGCGGCACGTTCGGACCGGTGGCCGGGAAGGTCACCGAGTTGGTGTGCGGCGGGGTCTGCCATTCCACGTAGCGGGGCGGCATGCCGGCGGCGTCGGTGGTGTAGATGTGGCTGGCGCCGTCGACATCGACGCGGTAGGTGGTGTTGGGCTGGGGGTAGGCGGCGTCGGGGTTGGCGTTCGCGCCGGTTTCCTTGATGCTGTCGCGCCGGTTGTCCACCTGGAGGTCGGCGTGGGTGATCGTGCCGGTGCCGTCGGTGTAGTAGTCGCCCCGGCCGGGGACGTGGTACATCGTGTTCGGCGTGAGACCGGCGCGGCCGATCAGCTGTTCGCCGGTGCGCAGGGGCCGGTGCGGGTCGTTCGGGTTGGCCGCCGCGGCCGCGTTGTCGTTGACCTGGATCGGGAGCGCGTTGCCCTGGTTGTTGACCGCGGGCGGCACGAACGGCGACTGGATCAGGCCGCGGTCGACGTCGGTGGTGCTGTCGGTCGGCTCCGGCCCGGGGTCGCTGGGGGTCGGGCCGTCGGTGGGGTCGGCCGGCGGCCGGTTGTCGACGGGGAGGCCGTCGCTGCCGGTGTCGCTGATGGTGCCGTCCGGGTCGAAGGCACGCCAGCCGCCGTCGGGTGGGATGGTCGGGCGGGCACGGCCGTTGCTGTCGACGGTGTCGACGCTGGTGGAGTAGGGCGTGGTGTTGTGCTCGCCGGACCAGGAGCGTTCGGTGGGGGCGATCACCTGGGCGCCGGATGCCCGTGCCAGGTCGGCGGCCAGGCCGTCGGCGTGCCGGCCGGCCTCGCAGCCGTTGAGGATGATCGGGTCGGTGCCGTTCCAGCCGAGGTGGCGGGCGAGGTCGGCGAGGTCGGCGCCGTCGAGTCGCTGGCCGTTGACGATCGCGTGCTGGCCGTCGCTGTGCACGTCCATGACGAAGTGACCGTCGATGGGGGCGACGGCGTTGGCGGCGTCGCGGGTGCGGACGTCGGCCGGGTCGAACAGCGCGGCGCCGGCCGGGGTGCGCTGGGCGCTGCTGTCCGCGAGCTGCTGGAGGTTGTCCGGCAGCGGCGGGCTGTCGGTGCCGTTCCCGGCGTCGTCGACGGTGACCGTGTCGGTGTTCTGGGTGCCGGCACCGGTGTCCCGGCCGAAGTCGTCGGCCAGCACGCGGCCGTCGGCCGGTGGGACGTGCACCTCGCGCAGGACGCCCTCGTCGAGCAGGCGTTGGACGGTCGTGTCGTCGGTGAGGGTGAACTGCCGGCCGCCGCCGTCCTGGCCGAGGGCGGGGGCGACGTCGGCCAGCGTGCCGGGCAGGCCGCCGGGATCGTCCACGACGTAGACGTGGTAGCCGACCTCGGCGTTGTCCGGGAAGATCGCGCGCTCGCCGTAGTGGTGCGGTTGGCCGTTGGTGTCCAGTGGGGACAGGAACCGGCCGCCCTCGCCGCCGAACCGGTCCAGGACGGTGCCCGGGGGAAGGGTGACGGCCCGTTGCGAGCCGGGGACGGCGCCGTCGAGGTCGGGCCAGCGGTTGGTGCGGTAGGTGCCGTCCGGGCGGTGGTGCTGGTTGAAGGTCTCGCGGTCGCCGTGCACGCCCCAGGGGTTGTGGTCGCTGATGAGCGGGGCGACGCGTTGGTCGTAGCTGCCCATGCCGTTGGCGCGGTCGCCGTTCATGGGGAGGTAGTCGCCCAGGTCGGCGAAGGGGTGCTCGCCCTGGCGGTTGCCGAGGAAGTTCAGCGGCACGCCGTTGTCGTCGACCGGCGGGCCGTCGGTGGGGTCGCCGTTGATCGGGGGTGCGGGGTCGGTTGGGGTGGGGTCTGTGGTGTTGGTGGTGTCGGCGTCCGGGGTCGGGCCGTCGGAGTCGTCGCCACTGATCGGGTCGGCGGGGGAGCGGGAGACGTCCGGTTCGGCGGACGGGTGGCTCGGGGTTGGCTGGGTGTCCGGCCTGGTTGGGGCGGGCGCCTGGCCGGGTTGGGCGGGGCGGTTGAGTGCCTCGGGGCTGGGGTTGGTGTTCGCGCCGGGGCGCTGGTCCGGGCGTGGACCGGTGGGCCGTTGTTCTGGCCGGGGTCCGGCGTCCGGGCGTTGGCTCGGGTCGGGCCGGGGCCCTGCGCTGTGGCCTGGTGCCGGGCTTTGCGTCGGGCTTTGCGTCGGGCCCTGTGTCGGGCCGGGCATAGCGCCGGGACGAGGGGGCAGGCCTTGGCCGGGCGTCGGGCCGGGCATGGCGCCAGGACCGAAGGCTGGGCGCGGGGCCGGGCCGCCCTGCTGACCGTAGCCGGGCCCGGCGAAGCCCTGGTTCGGCGGCTGGGTGCCGCGCGGGTCCGGGCCGCGGTCGATGGGGCCGCCGCCACGTGGGTCGGCGTGGGTGCCGGGGTCGGTGAACGCCGGTGGCGTAGCGGTGCCCAGACCGGCGGCCGAGGTGTGCCCGGCGGGCGGGGCGTTGTTGCCGTGCTGGTCGGGATGTCCGCCACGGGGGCCGTCCGGGGCCGGGCCGTGGTTGCCCGGCTGGCCGTGGCCGCCGGGCATCGGCGAGCCGCCGACCGGTCCGAAACCGCCCGGGTTGTTGCTCGACGGGTGGTTGCCCGGGTGGTCGCCGGGAGAGTTGAACCCGCCGTGTCCGCCCGGACCTGGGGCGGGGTTGCCGCCGAAGTTGCTGGGGCCGCCGGCGGCCGGGCTGTGTGGGTGCGGGCCGCCAGGGAAGCCGCCCATGGGAGGCCCACCGGGCGACCCGCCCGTGACCGGGTGCTGCGGCGAGCCACCGGTTGCCGGATAGCCGGGCGATCCACCGGTGGTTGGACTGCCAGGTGACCCACCGGTTGTTGGCCCGCCGGGCAGTCCGCCGGTAGCCGGGTTGTGGGGCGCGCCCCCAGTTGCTGGTCCGTTGGGCGAACCGCCCGTTGCTGGGTTGTGGGGTGAGCCGCCGGTTATCGGGCTGCCGGGTGAGCCCCCGGCTGCTGGCCCACCAGGCGAACCGCCCGTTGCTGGGCTGTGGGGCAAGCCACCGGTCGCCGGCCCGCCAGGTGATCCGCCGGTTGTTGGGCTGCCTGGGAAACCGCCGGTTGCTGGCCCGCCGGGCGAACCGCCGGTTGCCGGCCCGCCGGATGATCCGCCAGTCGTTGGTCCACCGGGCGTGCCGCCGGCTGGTGGGCCGCCGGGTGATCCGCCGGTTGTTGGCCCGCCGGGCGAACCGCCGGTTGTTGGGCTGCCTGGGGAACCGCCTGTCGCTGGCCCACCAGGTGAGCCGCCAGTTGTCGGGCTACTGGGTGAGCCACCGGTCGCCTGCCCACCGGTGGATCCGCCGGTCGTTGGGCTGCCGGGCGAGCCCCCGGTTGCTGGCCCGCCAGGTGAGCCGCCGGTCGACGGTCCACTGGGCGCGCCGCCAGCCGACAGCGGACTGCTGGAGCCGCCGGTCGTGCCCCCGCCGGAACCACCAGAGCCGCCCGGCCCGCCACCAAACCCACCAGGAGTACCGCCGCCCCCCGAAAACCCACTGGGCCGCGGCGCCCCACCCCCGGTCCCTGCCCCAGGCTGACCCCCCGAATACCCACCAGGCCCGCCCGACGGCCCATCCCCACCACTGGGCACCGACGGTCGCAACGGCGGCGCCCCAGGCGCGGAACCCCCAGGACTCCCACCCCCGTCCGGACTTGGCGCAAGCCCACTGGCATTCGTCCCCCCATCAGCACGCCCCGGCGAAGCCGGCCCAGGCAACCCCGGCCCAGGCGCGGAAGAAGACGAAGACCCCGGCCCGCCGCCCCCATCAGGAGTCCCGGACCCAGGCCCGCCACCCCCATCAGGCCCCCCAGACCCAGGTGCACCGGGAGAACCGGGAGAACCAGGCAGGTTCGGCCCACCCCCGGCCGGCGTGTTCACCGTCGGCGTGTTCAGGTTCGACGTCGCCCCGCCGATCCCGCCGCCAACAGCCCCCGACACCCCCGCCCGCGCCAGGTCCCCGGCCGTGATGTCCTCGCCGGTGATCGCCGCCACGCCGACCGTCGTGCCGACCCCCGTGACCGCCCCACGCACAGCCCCGTCGGCGATGCTCCCGCCAAGCCCGGTCGCCCGGCTCGGCACGAAGTCCAACCCGCCCCCGATGGCACCGGAGACGGCACCGGACAACGCCGCGCCACCGGTCTTCTGCCAGTCCCAACTGTGCCGGTCACCCTTGGCCATCTGAATGCCCTGGATGACCACGTCGATCGCGACCTCGGTCAGCACCTCCCGCAGAATCGCGGTCAACAGCTGCCGGAAGATCATCTGCACGGTGATCCTGGTGGCCGCCTGCGCGATCGGGATCCCCGCCGTCGACGCGCCGAAGGTGCCGAACGCCGCGGCGATCAACGCGGCGATCTCGATCGCCAGCATGATCAGCGCCGCGATGATCGAGTACTTCGCGTACTCCACCTCGAGCGCGCAGTTGTCACACGACTCGCCAAGGTCGTCGCACGCCTTCTTCAGCGAGTTCAGATAGGCGTCCGCGCCGTCGACGAACGTGCTCCAGTGCTCCCGGAACGCGTCCGCCGCCTCGCCCTGCATCCCGGCCAGCGCCTGGTCGGCGGCGCCCTTGGCCTGGGTCAGTACCTCGTCGACGTCCACCCCGCCGGCACGCCAGGCATCTCCGAGCGCCCGCAGCTTGTCCTCGTCGCCCTCCGGCCAGCTCTCCCCGACGACGATGGGGAACAGCCAGGTGATCTCGGGCGGGATTGTGATCGACAACTGCTCAGCCTTCCATCGCCCGGTAGCCGTCCGCGCCCCCGGCGTCGGTGTTCTCGTAGGAGTTCGCCGACTCGTCGAGGGCGGTCTTGATCGCCTGCAGCGCCTCGGCGAGCGTGCCGAACGCCTCGCGCACCTGCTGCGCGTTCGGCACGTAGGACTCGGCGAAGGTCTGCCCGGACTCGTCGCCGCCCCAGCACTGGCCCTGCGCGTCGAGCGCGCTGCCCAGCGTCGTCCCCGCGGTGCTCAGCGCGTCTCCCGAGCCACCGAAGCCGGTCGCGCCCGCGCGGAGCCGATCGGGCTGGACCTCGAATCCGTCAGGCATGGGCGCCTAGTCCCTCCCGTAGATGGTGTCGTCGTTGTCGTCGTCCTCGTCCCGGCGACTGTCCGGGTCCTCGGCGGTGACCTCCGGCGGGCGCAACAGGTCGGTGAACGACGGCGCGCCCTCGAACAGGTTCGACAGGTCGGCACTGTCGTTGCGCAACGGCGCGAGCACCTCGTCGACCTGCTCGCGGGCCTCCCGCGCGGCCACCTGGGCGGTCTGCAGGATCACCCTGGCCAGCCGTTCCGGCGCCAACCGCTCGTAGGCCACCTGCGAGAACTCGATGTTGGTCAGCACCCCGGCCGGGTTCACCTCGACCCGCACCAGACCGTCGGCCGACGTCGCCCGCCCGGTGACCGCGTTGGCTCTGGCCTGGGCGTCGGCGAGGTCGGCCGTGCGGCGCTGCAGGTCGGTCATCAGCGCGGCGACGTTCTCGCGCATGGCGGCGTTGCGCGCTTCCAACTGTGCCCGGCGGTCGGCGGGGTCGGTCATCTCTGTCCCTCTCGCGGAGATCGCACGGCCTCAGACGCACCGACGCCGCATTTGGACTCATCGATCAGCGAACTTTGTTCCGGCGCGTCGGCGGCTACAGCTTCACACAGCGTCCGACCTGGTCGATGGCAACCCTCCCGCCGTCGGTAGGGCGCTGAACGCCATCAGTCCTGCCGCCATTCGACGCACTTTTGTCTGAACTAAGCCATCTTTCGTTGACCGTCGACGAAAGTCGCCGTACGGTCAGATTCGCTGTTGTGATCCAGCTAACAACGAGGGTCTGGATCGCTGTCCCGCAGCACCTCTCCGCCCGTCGAGTCCCCTGCTCACGGCTCACCACAAGGAGACGCCCGTCAATGTCGATCCCCGCGTCGATTCCCGCGTCGACCCCTGTCCGGACCCGGTGGCGCTGGGCCGCCGGGTCGCTCGTGTCGCTGACCGCCGCCCTGCTGGCCCTGTCCGTGACCGCCCCCGCACCGGCTTCGGCCCAGCCGCCCCCGCAGGAGCCGGGGGTGACCCTGCGGACCTACGACCTGCAGACCGCCCTCAGCCGGCTCTGCACGCTCAAGGCCGGCCAGACCCCGAACGTCGACAAGCTGATGCCGACGATCAACTGGACCACCACGGCGGACTTCGGCCTCAGTGACCGCTTCCTGTCCGAGGTCATCGGAAACATCAACATCCCGGCCGCCGGCACCTACAACTTCCGGCTCACCAGCGACGACGGCTCGCGGCTGCGGATCGACGACACCGTGGTGATCAACCACGACGGACTGCACGGGGCGGACCCGGCCAAGACCGGCTCGATCCAGCTCACCCCCGGCTACCACGCGCTGCGGATCGACCACTTCGACAACGAGGTCGACCAGCAGATCACCCTGGACTGGCAACCGCCGGGCGCGACCGGGTTCACCCTGGTGCCGAACTCGGTGCTGAGCACCGACGCCGACGTCGTCCGGGTGACCGCACCAGGGCGCAAGGAGTGCGAGGGCGGCGCGGACACCCCGGGCGACGGCCTGCCGCTCACCGCGGTGCACCCCGGCTACACGCTGACCAACCTGCGCCCCAACGGTTTCGAGCCACAGGTCACCGGCATCGACTGGCTGCCGGACGGTCGGGCCGTGATCAGCACCTGGGGTGGCACCGACAACGAGCTTGGCGAGGTCTACCTGCTCAGCGGCGTCACCGGCAACACCGACCCGGCACAGGTGAGCGCCCAGCGGATCGCCCAGGGGCTCAAGGAGCCGATGGGCATCAAGGTCGTCGACGGCAAGATCTACGTGTCCGAAAAGGACGGTCTGACCGAGCTCAACGACACCAACGGCGACTGGGTGACCGACAACTACCGCACGGTCGCGACCTGGCCGTTCGGCGGGAACTTCCACGAGTTCGCGTTCGGCATGCTGTACCAGGACGGGTTCTTCTACCTCAACCTGTCGGTGGCGATCAACCTCGGCGGCGCCACCACCGACCCGCAGCCGGCACCCAACCGGGGCACCACGATCAAGGTGAACAAGGACACCGGCCAGGTGTCCTATGTGGCCGGTGGGCTGCGCACCCCGCACGGCATCGGCTGGGGCCCGGAGGGCGACATCTTCGTCACCGACAACCAGGGTGGCTGGTTGCCGTCGTCGAAACTGTTGCACGTCAAGCAGGACCGGTTCTTCAACCACTACATGAACCCCGACGGCCCGTTCGACGCCAACCCGGTCACCAAGCCGGTGCTCTGGTTGCCGCAGAACGAGATCGCCAACTCCCCGAGCAACCCGGTGCAGCTGACCGACGGCCCGTTCGCCGGCCAGCTGGTCTTCGGCGACGTGACCTACGGCGGCCTGCAGCGCGCGTTCCTGGAGAAGGTCGGCGGCGAGTACCAGGGCGCGGTCTTCCGGATGACCCAGGGACTCGAGTCGGGCGTGAGCCGGATCAGCATCGGGCCGGACGGCGCCATCTACACCGGCGGCATCGGCGCCGGTGGCAACTGGGGCCAGACGGGCAAGCTGAACTACGGCTTCCAGAAGCTGACCCCCAACGGCACCAACGCGTTCGACATCCGCGCCATGCGCGCGATCGAGGGCGGGTTCGAGCTGGAGTACACCCAACCGCTGTCCGCCCAGACGGTGGCCGACCTCGCCAGCAAGTACCAGGCGACCCAGTGGCGGTACCAGCCGACCGCCGCCTACGGCGGCCCCAAGATCGACGAACAGCAGCTGACCGTGGTCTCCGCGACGCCGTCTGCCGATCGGACGAAGGTCACCGTCGCGCTGTCCGGGTTGCTGCCGGGGCACGTGGTCCATCTGCGCTCACCCCGGCCGTTCGCGTCCGAGTCCGGGCAGTCGCTGTGGAGCACCGAGGCGTGGTACACGCTGAACTCGATGCTCGGCGACGCGCCGAGGATCGGGCAGATCACCGGTATCGGCAACAAGTGTGTCGACGTCGACAACTCGGGTACCGCGGACGGGACCAAGATCCAGTTGTGGACCTGCAACGGTACCGGCGCCCAGCGGTGGACCCTGCCCGGCGACAACACGATCCGCGCGTTGGGCAAGTGTCTTGACGTACGCAACAGCGGCACCGCGAACGGCACCGCGACCGCGTTGTGGACGTGCAACGGTACCGGCGCCCAGCAGTGGGCCGAGCAACCCGACGGCACCCTGCGCAATCCGCAGTCCGGGCGCTGCCTGGACGCCGCCGGCAACAGCAGCGCGGACGGCACCGTGCTGCACATCTGGGACTGCCTCGCCGCCGCCAACCAGAAGTGGCTGCTGCCCTGAGCGCAGCGCTTCCGTATTCGGACATCGAAGTCTGGAAGGACGACAATCACCATGTTGAGTTCCACGCGCGGTCTGGCTCGTCTCGGGGCGGCCGCGCTCCTGCTCCTGGGCGCCACCGCGGCCGCGGTGGCCCCCGCCGGCGCGGCTCCCGCCGCGGCCGCACCCACGTTCCAACAGGTCACGTTGGCCAGAGGCGAAGCCGAGATGGGTGAGCCGATGTCCATGGCGGTGCTGCCCGACCGGTCGGTCCTGCACACCTCGCGGAACGGCACGGTGCGGCTCACCGATGCCGCCGGCAACACCAAGGTGGCCGGCACGCTCGCCGTCTACGCCCACGACGAGGAGGGCCTGCAGGGCATCGCCGTCGACCCGAACTTCGCCAGCAACCGCCACATCTACCTGTACTACGCGCCCCCACTGTCCACACCGGGCGGTGACGCGCCCGGCGACGGCACCGACTTCTCCGCCTGGGACGGGGTCAACCGGCTGTCCCGGTTCACCCTCAACGGCGACGGCACCCTCAACACCGGCAGCGAGCAGCAGGTGCTCGACGTGCCGGCCAGCCGGGGAATCTGTTGCCACGTCGGCGGGGACATCGACTTCGACGCCGCCGGCAACCTGTACCTGAGCACGGGCGACGACACGAACCCGTTCGCCTCGGACGGTTTCAGCCCGCACGACGAGCGGGCCAACCGCAACCCCGCCTTCGACGCCCAGCGCAGCAGCGCCAACACCAACGACCTGCGCGGAAAGCTGTTGCGGATCAAGGTGAACGCCGACGGCGGGTACACCGTCCCGACCGGCAACCTGTTCGCCCCCGGCATGCCCAACACCCGGCCCGAGATCTACGCCATGGGTTTCCGCAACCCGTTCCGGTTCAATGTGGACAAAGGCACCGGCGCGGTCTACCTCGGTGACTACGGCCCGGACGCCGGCGCGGCCAACGCCAACCGCGGCCCGGCCGGACAGGTGGAGTTCAACCGGATCACCAGTCCCGGCTTCTACGGCTGGCCGTACTGCACCGGCGGAAACTCCAGTGCGGAGACCTACAACGACTACGACTTCGGCACCGGGACCTCGGGCGGGAAGTTCAACTGCGCCGGGGCGACCAACAACTCGCCGAACAACACCGGTCAGCAGACGCTGCCGGCGGCCAAGCCGGCCTGGCTCGCCTACGACGGCTGCTCGGTGCCCGGGCTCGACTGCGGCAGCGAGTCGCCGATGGGCGGGCCGGTCTACCGCTACGACCCGAACCTGAACTCGGCGGTGAAGTTCCCGCAGTCCTACGACGGACACTTCTTCGCCACCGAGTTCGGCCGGCGCTGGATCAAGGACATCACGGTCAACGCCGACGGCAGTCCCGGCACGATCACCCCGTTCCCGTGGACCGGCACGCAGGTGATGGACTCGGCGTTCGGCCCGGACGGCGCGCTCTACGTGCTCGACTACGGCACCGGCTGGTTCGCCGGCGACGAGAACTCGGCGCTGTACCGGATCGAGTACACCGCGGACGGCCTCGCGCCGATCGCCAAGGCCAGCGCGGACAAGACCTCCGGGGCGGCGCCGCTGACCGTGCAGTTCTCCGCCGACGGATCATCGGACCCCGACGGTGGGCCGCTGACCCACGCGTGGAACTTCGGTGACGGCGGCACATCGACCTCGGCCGACCCGGAACACACCTACGCGGCCAACGGAAACTACACCGCCACCCTCACGGTCACCGACGACACCGGCGCCACCGCGTCGGCCAGCGTGCCGATCGTCGTGGGCAACACCGCCCCGGCGGTGACCCTGAACCTGCCCAAACACGGGCAGTTGTTCGACTTCGGCGACGCGGTGCCGTTCCAGATCGGCGTCACCGACCCGGAGGACGGCACGATCGACTGCACCAAGGTCAAGATCAGCTACATCCTCGGCCACGACTCGCACGGCCACAAGCTGACCGAGGCGACCGGATGTTCGGGCACCATCCAGACGCCGCAGGACGGTGAGCACGACCCGAACGCCAACATCTACGGCGTCTGGGACGCCGAGTACACCGACAGCGGCGGGCTCACCACCCACACCCAGCACGTCACCCAGCCCCGGACCAGGCAGGGCGAGCACTACGGCTCGTCCAGCGGTGTCCAGGTCGTCGACCACGCCAACGCGCACGGCGGGAAGACCGTCGGCCACATCGAGAACGGCGACTGGGTCGCCTACGAGCCCTATGTGTTGGCCGACGCGACCTCGTTCACCGCGCGGGTGTCCTCGGCCGGGACGGGCGGCACCATCGAGGTGCGGGCCGGATCGGCGACCGGCACCCTGCTCGGTTCGGTCGCCGTGCCGGTGACCGGCGACTGGGAGACGTTCACCGAGGTGACGACGACGCTGGCCAACCAACCGGCCGGCACCACCACGCTGTACCTGAGGTTCACCGGCGGCGCCGGCTCGTTGTTCGACCTGGACGAGTACGGGTTCGCCACCGGTGCGCGTACCGGGCAGATCACCGGTATCGGCGGCAAGTGCGTCGATGTGAGCGGCTCGAACACCGCTGACGGCACCAAGGTCCAGCTGTGGACGTGCAACGGCACGGGTGCCCAACGCTGGACCGTGGCCGGGGACGGCACGTTGCGCGCGCTCGGCAAGTGTCTGGACGTCAGCAACGGCGGCACCGCCAACGGCACGGCGACGTGGTTGTGGACGTGCAACGGCAGCGGTGCGCAGCGCTGGACCGCCCAGTCCGGTGGCCTGCTGATGAACCCGCAGTCCGGGCGTTGTCTTGACGCGGCCGGCAACAGCAGCGCGGACGGCACGGTGCTGCACATCTGGGACTGCGGCGCCTCGGCCAACCAGACCTGGACACTGCCCTGACCGAGCTGCCCTGACCGAACCGCCCTGACCGAAACCTGCGAAGGAGCAACAGATGTCTCGACTGCGATCAGCGTTGTTGGCGGTCGCCATGTCGGCGGCTATGGTGTTGGCTATGGCGCCGTTCTCCGCGTCCGCGGCCGACCCGGCCTACAAGGTGTTGGTCTTCTCCAAGACGGCCGGCTTCCGACACTCCTCGATCCCCAACGGTGTGCAGGCCATTCGTGAAATCGGTGCGGCGAACAACTTCACCGTCGACGCCACCGAGGACGCGGCCGTGTTCACCGCGTCGAACCTGGCTCAGTACCAGGCGGTGATCTTCCTGCTGACCACCGGCGACGTGCTCGACGACGGGCAGCAGGCCGCGTTCGAGTCCTATGTGCGTGCCGGTGGCGGGTATGCCGGCGTGCACTCCGCGTCCGACACCGAGTACCAGTGGCCGTTCTACGGCGGGTTGGTCGGCGGCTACTTCCACTCGCACCCGGCGATCCAGCAGGCCACCGTGCGGGTGGAGGACCGGGCACACGCGTCGACCTCCCATCTCGGCAACGACTGGGTGCGCACCGACGAGTGGTACAACTTCCAGACCAACCCCCGGTCGACCGCGCACGTGTTGGCCAGACTGGACGAGAGCACGTACTCCGGCGGCAACATGGGCGACCACCCGATCGCCTGGTGCCAGCCATACGAGGGTGGTCGGTCCTGGTACACGGCCGGCGGGCACACCGAGGAGAGCTACGCCGACCAGGCGTTCCGCGCGCACCTGTTGGGCGGCATCCGGTACGCGGCCGGCGTGACCAAAGCCGACTGCCGGGCCGAGACCGGGTACACCACCCTGTTCGGCAACTCCACCACCGGCTGGAGCCAGGCGGGCCCCGGCAGTTTCGCCCTCGCCGACAGCACGCTCACGTCGCAGGGCGGCATGGGCATGTTGTGGTACTCCGCCAAGGAGTTCCGGTCGTACTCGCTGAAACTGGACTGGCGGATGGCCGGGGACGACAACTCCGGCGTGTTCATCGGCTTCCCCCCGAGCAACGACCCGTGGTCGGCGGTGAACAACGGCTACGAGATCCAGATCGACGCCACCGACTCGCCCGACCGCACCACCGGCTCGGTCTACGGCTTCCAGTCCGCGGACCTTCCCGCCCGCGACGGCGCCCTCAACCCGCCTGGCGAATGGAACACCTACGAACTGCTGGTGGAAGGCGAACGGCTGCAACTGTTCCTGAACGGCGTGAAGATCAACGACTTCACCAACGCCGACCCGGCACGCAGCCTGGTGCAGGGCCACATCGGCCTGCAGAACCACGGCGACGGCGACGAGGTGTCCTTTCGGAACGTTCGCATCAAGGAACTCGGCAGCGAGGGCCCACGGACCGGGCAGATCACCGGCGTCGGCGGCAAGTGCGTCGACGTGAGCGGCTCGAACACCGCCGACGGCACGAAGATCCAGCTGTGGACGTGCAACGGGACGGGCGCCCAGCAGTGGACGCTGCCCGGCGACAACACGATCCGCGCGCTGGGCAAGTGTCTTGACGTACGCAACAGCGGCACCGCGAACGGCACGGCGACGTGGTTGTGGACGTGCAACGGGAGTGGCGCCCAGCAGTGGGTCGCGCACCAGGACGGGTCGGTGCGCAACCCGCAGTCCGGGCGTTGCCTGGACGCCGCCGGCAACAGCAGCGCAGACGGCACGGTCCTGCACATCTGGGACTGCGTCGCGGCGGCGAACCAGAAGTGGGTCCTTCCCTGAGTGCTCTTGTCTGACACGGCCCCCGTCACCGACGGGGGCCGTGTTGGCTAAGGGCGGGACCTGTATCCCGATGTTCGCCCTGGGCTCCACCTGCGGGCCGACGACCCGAGGACTCCCGTGTACTTGGTTCAGGCCTGATGTGTAAGGGATGTGAACGAGACCCAGTTTGTCGCGAACCGCTTTCGCTACGTCCTGTGATGATGTTCTCGATCAGGTGATTCCCTTGTGTAGCAAGGACAAGTGCTCGAGTCGAGGGTATTCTCGAACACATGTTCACTCCTGTCTTCGAGGTGCCACCAGGGGATGCCGCGCAGGCGGTGCCGCTGGCGAAGACGCTTGGGTTGCAGCGGGTGGCGTGGCAGGCGGAGGGGCATGCTCTGGAGCAGTTGGCCGTGTATGCGGCGAATGCGGATGAGAGGTTCGCTGCGTTGGAGGTGGCGGCGTTGTTGGGGATGTCTTTTCGTGCCGCGCAACGTCGACTCGATCTGGCGGTCACCCTCGCTACCCGGCTTCCGTTGGCTCTGGAGGCGGTGAAGCAGGGGCGGTTCGATAGCTACCGGGCGAGCAGGATCGCTGATGCGGTCGCACCCCTGTCTGATCAGGACGCGGCCACTGTTGAGGCGGAGGTGGTTCCGCAGGTGGGGGATCTTGCGCCGGCGTCGTTGAATCGGTTGCTGGGCAGGGTGATCCGCCGGATCGACGCCGCCGCTATTCTGCGTCGACATGAGCAGCGGGTGACCGCACGACGAGTGGACGCCTACCCCACCGAGGACGGCTGCGCGGCGTTCACCATCCACGGTCCTGCTGATCGTGTTCATCTTGCTGATGAGCGGGTGAACGCGATCGCTCGTCGTCTGAAGGAGACCGGCGCCGCGGGCGACCGAACGCTGGATCAGTTGCGTGCGGATGTGGCGTTGGATTTGTTGGCGGGCAAGGATTTCGAACACGCCAAGGTCACTGTGCAGCTCACCCTGTCCGCCGCTACCGCTCTCGGTGTTTCCACCGCGCCGGCCCAACTGGCTGGCTATGGGGATCTGCCGGCGCGGCGGGCGTTGGTCCTCGCTGGTCAGACCGACGCGACCTGGCGGCGGATCTTGACCGACCCGAAGACCGGACAAGCCGTCGATGTCGGCCGCCGTCGCTACACCCCACCGGCCGCGTTGCGTGACCAGGTACGGGCGGAGCTACCGACGTGTACGGCGCCCGGCTGTGTCCGGCCGGGGTCTCGGTGTGATCTCGATCATCGGCTGCCGTTCCCTGATGGGCCAACCGATCGGGACAACCTTCACCCCGCGTGCCGGAAGCACCACCGCGCGAAGACCCCGGGGCGGCTGGCGAGTCCTGAGCCAGGATCGCACCTTGACCTGGGTCTCCCCCGCTGGCTACCAGTACGTCCACGGACCGGAGCCCATCGCCGATCCGGACCCGCCGCCTTTCTGAACTTGGACGCGTTAGTGACGGCAGTTCAAGCCGCCATCTGTACAGGAATGGCGACACAAAGTAGTCAAAACCAGGTGTCCTTCTGCGGGTTCGTCGTTCGTAGTCATGCTGTACGGCAACCGCCGCACGAGCAGACGAACACCAGACGGGACCCACCATGAAGTACATGCTGCTGATCAACGCCGGTGCGATCGACGAGAACGGCTCGGCCGCCGAGTGCACGCCCGAGGACTGGATGGTCTACGACAAGCAGGTCCGCGAGTCCGGCGTCCTGGTCTCCAGCGAATCGCTGGCCGACCTGGTCACCGCCACGACGGTGCGGGTCGCCGCCGACGGGGTGCCGACCGTGACCGACGGGCCGTTCGCCGAGACCAGGGAGGTCCTCGGCGGCTTCTACGTCATCGACGTGCCGGACCTGGACGTCGCCCTCGACTGGGCGGCTCGGTGTCCCGGCGCGCGGGGTAGCGGGTCGGTCGTCGTGCGGCCGGTCGCGTCGTTCGGGGACTGAGGGGTGACCGGGCCGGGCGTGGCGTCGGTCGAGGCGGTGTTCCGGGAGGAACGTGGCCGGCTGCTGGCCGCCCTCGCCCGCCGCTTCGGCGATCTGGACCTCGCCGAGGAGGTCGCCTCCGAGGCGATCGAGGAGGCGTTGGCGCACTGGCCGGTCGACGGGGTGCCGCCCAGGCCGGGGGCCTGGCTGATGACCACGGCCCGGCGCAAGGCCGTCGACCGGCTGCGGCGGGACAGGGCCTACGCGGCGCGGCTCGCGGTCCTGCAGGTGGAGGCGGACCGGGCCGCGCCCGCCCCACCCGCGGGCGGCGACCTGCCGGATGAGCGGCTGCTGCTGTTCTTCACCTGCGCCCACCCGGCACTGCCCACAGAGGACCACGCGGCGCTGACCCTGCGTTGTCTCGCCGGGCTGACCACACCGGAGGTCGCGCGCGCCTTCCTGGTCCCGCCGGCGACCATGACCAAGCGGATCGTGCGGGCGAAGAAGAAGATCCGCGAGGCCCGCATCCCGTTCCGCGCCCCGGACGCGGACGAGTTGCCGACCCGGCTGCCCGGCGTGCTCCAGGCCGTCTACTCGATCTTCACCGAGGGCTACGCGGCCAGCGCCGGCCCGGACCTGCAACGGCTCGACCTGGCCGAGGAGGCGATCCGGCTGGCGCGGATCCTGCGCGGGCTGCTGCCGGCCGAACGGGAGGTCGCCGGCCTGCTCGGGCTGATGCTGCTGGTCCACGCCCGGCACGACGCCAGAACCGGACCGGACGGCGAACTCGTGCTCCTCGACGATCAGGACCGCGGCCGCTGGGACCGCGGGATGATCGAGGAGGGCCGTGACCTGGTGGTCGCCGCGCTGACCGGCGGCCAGGCCGGTCGGTACGGGGTACAGGCCGCGATCGCCGCGCTGCACGACGATGCCGCCGATCTCGCCACCACCGACTGGCCACAGGTGGTGGCGCTCTACGACGTGCTGCTGGCGCTCGTGCCGTCGCCGGTGGTCGCGTTGAACCGGGCGGCGGCGGTGGCGATGCGCGACGGTCCGGCCGCGGGGCTGGCGCTGCTCGACGAGTTGGCCGGCGAGCCGCGGTTGCGCGGTCATCACCCGTACCCGGCCGCGCGGGCCGACCTGCTGGGGCGGCTCGGCCGGCTCCCCGAGGCCGCGGCGGCCTACCGGGAGGCGCTGGCACTGGCCGGCACCGAACCCGAACGTGCCCACCTCCGCCGCCGGCTCAGCGAGCTCGAGTAGCGGCCGTCCCACGACGCCGCGTTCTCGCTGGTGAGCGGCTGGGAAACGTCCCACCGTCCCGTTTGCTGGCAAACGCTTGCCCGGTGACGACCTGGCGCGGCAGCCTCAGCCGGACTGTCCACAGGAGAGGAACGGGGTGGGATGACCGTGCGGTGGCGCGCGCTGTTGGTCGGCATGGTCGCGGTGGCGTTGGTGGTGATGGTGACCGTCCAGTGCGCCGCGCCTCGGCGGGTCAGCGGGAGCCCGCGCCCAGCGGAGGGCACCGCGTCCGCCCCGACGGGGCCGCACGAACCGGAGTTGGTGGCCGAGTTCGCACCCGGTCGGTTCCCCAAGGAATACGGCCCCATATCCGTACCCGACCCGGTCCTCATCGAACTGCGTGACGGGACCGGCTACCTCGCCTACACCACGTTCGAGATCATCCACCTGACCGCGATCGACCTGGCCGACGGCGAGGTCAGGTGGACCAGGGAGCTCGACCTGAACGCCGGACTCGGCTCGGTGAGCATGACGGCGACGGACGTCGGCCTGCTGTTTGTGATCAACTTTCAGCAGTACGCCCAGTTCACCATCCTGATCGACCCGGAGACCGGGAAGGACCTGGGGTCCTCCTCCGAACCGCACCTGACGGTCAGCGGTGTGGCGCGTGACCAGTTGATCGTCTACGACCGCGACCAGGACACCCTGAACACCTACGACCTGGCCACTGTGGACGCCTCGATGACGCCGAAGTGGCAGGTCGCCGCGGACGGCGGCCGGATGTCGGAGATCTACCAGGAAACCGAGGACACCCACCGGCAACCGCGCGACGACGGCGACCTCGGCCACTCGGTCGACATCGGTTCCAGCCAGGACGAGAACCAGTACCTGGTGTACGCGACCATGTACAGCGGGGCCATCTCGGTGCGTGCGCTGACCACCGGGAAAGTCCTGGCCGAAGGCAACGCCGGTGAGAAGATGGTGGACGTCGTGGCCTATGAGGACACCGTCTACGTCTACCGGCAGACCCCGCGCACCCTGGCCGCGTACGCCGCGACCGACCTGTCCAGTCCGAAGTGGAGTGTTCAGACCCCGGCCGCCGCGGATGGTTCGAGCCTGGCGATGTGCGCGGAGAACCTCCTGTGCCTGACCGTCGTCACCACTCTGGGCGGCGGGGACTACGTGCTGCACGCGATCGACGCCGCCGACGGGCGGCAACGCTGGCAGACCGACGAGTACCTGGCGGCCAACCCGACGATGGCGGGCCCGGCGGTCGCCGTCAGCCACCGGGGCGGCACCGTGTTGCTCGACCCGGCGTCCGGCGAGGTGCGCACGGAGTTCAGTGCGGCCACATTCGCGCTGCCCGGCGACGGCGTGCTGATCGGCTTCGACGACGCGGAGGTTCAGCTGCTGGCGCCTGGCAAGGAGCCGACCTCGCTCGGCTCGGTGCCCGACGAGTCGATGGCGGCCGGCAACTGCGAGTGGACCAGCGAGGTCGCGTTGTGTGCGAGCGCGGAGGTCTACCAACTGTGGCGATATCGTGGCTGAGCCCGCCCTGGCCGGCGACGTAGACTCGTGGTCAACGGGAGAACGGCTCGTGTGGACGGCCGCCTTGGGGTAGCGCAGCAGGTCAGCGGGTCCGGCGCGGGGTTAACATCTCCGGCGTGTACACCGGTGAAGACGTCTTTCTGGCGCGGATCAGCCTCGTGTCCCGCAGGCTGAAGAGCGAAGCCCAACGGCGACTGGGCCAGCACGGCGTGCACTCTGGGCAGCAGTTCATCCTCGGCTGTCTCTGGGAACGCGACGGCATCACCCCGGGCGAGATCGCGACCAAGATCAACGTCGAGGCGCCGACCGTGACCAGGGCCGTGCAGCGCATGACGACCGCCGGCCTGCTCACCGTGGACGCCGACGAGCGGGACGGCAGACGGGTCCGGGTCTGGCTCACCAACAAGGGCGAGCGCTTACGCGAGGTCGTCCCCGCCATCACCCGGCAACTCGAGGACGACGCGCTGTCCCTGCTGTCGGCCGCCGAACGGGAGGCGCTCGACGACATGTTGGAGCGCATCGGCAAAGCCCTCGACAACGACGACGAACCGGCCTGACCGCCGACGAGGTCACGGTGTCTCGTTCGGCTCGTGGATCTTCGGATCCGCGAGCGCGGCGCTCGGCGGTCGTCACGGTCACCGCTGTCCGGTGAGGACGGTGGTCCGGGGTAGGGCGCGCGCCCGGCGCCGGCTGATCAGGATCTCGGCGATCACGAGGTTGACCACCCAGCCGAGCACCTGCCCGATCGGGATGACGGTCGGGAGCGAGTCGGCCACCGTGCGCGTTCCGTCGGTGAACGGCCCCTGGGCCATCAGCATCAGCGGCACCAGGATCCGCGCCGTGACGGCGAGGAAGGTGAGCGCGTAGTTACGCGTCATCCAGGACCGGTGCGCCTCGACGTCTCCACGCCGGATCGCGCGGACCGCGAGCCCGGCCGTCACCAGCCAGGCCACGGCCGGGATCAGGAGCCCGATCTGGGTGACGATCCGCCCCGACAGCAACGCGACCGGGATGCCGAGCAGACCGGCCGGAATGACCCCGGCCACCAGATAGCCGCGGCCGATCCGGCGGTGCCAGCCGGGGCGCCGGCGGATCGCGGGCACGAACTGCAGTGGCCCCAGCACGAGGGCGACCATCGCGGTGAGCACGTGTCCCACCAGGAGCGCGTAGTGCGTCTCGCTGGTCACCGCCAACCTGCTGGCGGTGATGTCGCCCTGGAGGTACGGCCAGATCGCCACCGAGCCGATACCCACCGCGAACACGAGCAGGACCCAGACCAAGCGGGTGCCCGCCGGTGTCGAAGATTGCATGGGGACCATCTAAGGGCTTGGGCCGCGTCGTGGCTTCCGTACAGGGGATGCGTTCCGGCTACGCGCCAGGGCGTAGGCGGGGTGGGTCCGCTACGCCCGGCGGATGCGTCAGGGGTTGGTCAGGAGGTGCCGCCGGTGACCCGCACGGTCTCGCCGGTGATGCTCTGGTTTGCTTGGGAGCACAGGAAAACGACGGTGTCCGCGACGTGCCGGCAGGAGGGCAGCCTCCTGGTCGGCAGGCGGGCGGTCTGCTCGTCCATGATCTCCTGGGGGATGTCGAAGGGCAGGTCCTTGCCGTCGATCACCCAGCCGGGCAGCACCACGTTGACCAGGATGCCCTCGCCGCCCACCTCCCAGGCCAGGCTGCGGCTGGCGCCGTGAAGTCCGGACTTGGCGGCGGTGTAGGCGACCGAGCCCACCATGCCGCGTTCGACCAGGGAGGTGGAGACGTTCACGATCCGGCCGGCACCGCCGGCGCGCAGCGAAGGTAACGCGGCGCGCAGGACGTGCAGTTGCGCGGTGAGGTTCGCGTCGATCAGCGTCGCCCAACCGGTGTCCGGCTCGTCGGCGAAGGTCCTCGGACCGTCGGCCGGGTTTTGGTCGGCCCAGCGGACCGCGTTGTTCACCAGGACGTCCAGACCGCCCCAGCGGTCGGTCACCGCGTCGATCAGCCGGGCCGGCGCCCGCGCGTCCTCGAGGTCGAACGGCAGGATGTCGGCCTGGCCGCCCGCCTGGGTCACCTGGGCGGCGACCTGCTCGGCGGCGTCCTTGTTGTTCTTGTACGTCAGGGAGACCCGCGCGCCCTCACGCCCGAAGGCGACCGCGGTAGCCGCCCCGATATTGGACGATCCACCCGTGACGAGCACGGCCCGGCCGCGAAGTCCCAGCTCCATGCACGCTCCTCGCGAAGTAGTTACCCGACTAACTATATGCGGATGACGCCGGTTGGTGAAAGTGCGGGTGGTGGCAACCCGCGCGGTGCTGGTGCGTCCTGGGAGCGGGGAGGCTGGATGTGCCAGCCTGCAAGGAAATCCTAGGGGTACCAATGCGTAGTTCTGTCCTGGGCGCGTTAGTCGTCGGTCTCGTCGCGCTGTCCGCGCCCGCGGTGGCTGGGCACGCCGTGGCCGAGCGGTCGGCGGCCACCGGCTCGTTCGTCGTCGCCGAGTCGGCGGTCAGGGTGCTGGACACCCGTGCCGGTGTCGGGGTGCCGGCCTCGGTGGTGCCGGCGCGGGGCACGGTCACGGTCGACCTGTCCGGCCACGTGCCAAGCGATGCCACGGCCGTCACGTTGAACGTCACCGCGGTGTCGTTGACGGATCCCACCTATGTGACCGTCTGGCAGGCCGGCACGCCTCGGCCGGGCGTGTCGAGCATCAACCTGCGGGTGCTGGAGACCCGGGCGAACACGGTCACCGTGCCGGTCGGCGCCGACGGGAAAGTCAGTCTCTACAACCACAACGGCAAGGCCCACCTGGTGGCCGACCTCGCCGGGCACTACGACGGCAGCGGCGCGTCCTGGTACAACTCCGTGACACCACAGAGATTTCTCGACACCAGAACCACCAGCGCCCCGTTCCACGGCCAGACCGGTCGCACGGTCAGCCTCGCCGGCCGGGTGCCGGCGGGCACCACGGCCGTCGTGGTCAACGTGACCGCGGTGGCGCCGACGCGGGACACCTTCCTGGCGGTGACCAGGACGGTCGACCGGCCGACCACCTCCAGCCTCAACGTGTCGGCGGGGGAGACCACGCCGAACCTGGTGACCGTGCCGGTGAGCGAGGAGCTGAACATCGCGGTGTGGAACAACTCCGGCGTCGTGGACGTGCTCGGCGACCTGGTCGGCTACTACGCACCCGACACCGGCCTGGCGTTCCGGCCGATCACGCCGACCCGCGCCTACGA
Source organism: Actinophytocola sediminis (assembly GCF_054779715.1). NCBI lineage: Bacteria > Bacillati > Actinomycetota > Actinomycetes > Pseudonocardiales > Pseudonocardiaceae > Actinophytocola > Actinophytocola sediminis. Next base: position 29,111 of record NZ_BAAGXS010000025.1, read on the forward strand.
CTCCCGCACGGCCACCTGGTTGCTGCCGGACACGCAGCGCAGGGTGTCGCTCGGCCTGCCGGCTGAGGCCACCACCGTGCTGTTCAACCTCACCGGAATCGGCAATTACTACCCCACCCACCTGACCGCGTGGCAGGCCGGCACGCCGCGTCCTGGCACCTCGACGCTGAATCTGCGGGATCAGCAGGTCGTCGCCAACCACGCCGTGGTGGGCCTCGGCGCCGAGCGAGCGGTGGACGTCTACAACCGGGCGGGCTACACCCACGTCATCGTGGACGCGTTCGGGTACTTCGGGTCGCGTTGAGTCCACTGTGCTGATCACCGGTTCGCCGGGCGGCGGGTCCGCTCGGCGAACCGGTGATCATCGTGATCGAACCGATCACCGGAAGTCGGGAATTTCTCCATATGCTCGACACTTTGCCTGATCACCCGCAACCGTGGGAAAACTAGGCGAGGACAGCCCTGGTGCGCTAGAACTACGAGCATGGCTGATATCGACGGTCGACGGCTCGAGTTGCGGCTCGTTCTCGACCGAGCGGAGAAATGGCTTGCGGCGGGATCCGTGCTCGAACTGGGTGACGATCTCGATCAACAGGAAGGGCTTGAGCTTACCGTTCGGACGGTCCACCAACTCCGTACGCGCGCCGCCTCATCGCTGATCAACGTCGCGCTTCTTGGTGGTTTCTCCTCCGGCAAGAGCTTTCTCGTTGGTGGTCTTCAAGGGCGACTTGAGTACGCGCCGGTGACCAATGACGAGAATGTGACCTCGGATCAGTACATCGGTCTGCTGTACTCGGCGCCGAAGGCCACCACAGCATGCCCCGCGGCGGTCGTTCCGGTGGACGACTCCGTTGATGTCGACACCTCCGGCAAGGGCTTCTACCGAGTCCAGTTCACTGACGCCAACGAGTGGGAGGACATCGGCAACTCGCCGATCCCCGCGGTGGTCGCCGCCTACACGACCCAGGATGCCAGGGCGATCGCCCGCGGCCGGCCGGCCGCGCACCGCGACCGAACGGTCGCCGAGGTGGAGATCCTGCTCGGCAAACCCGAGTTGCCCGCGAAGCTCTACGATCTGCCGGGGCACGGGTCGCGGCATTCGATCCATGATGAGATCGCGGACAACGCCTGGGCGGATGCTGACTGCTTCATCTACGTCACCCAGGCCACCCACGGGCTGTCCAGAGTCGATCTGAACCTCATCAACCGGCTGCACAACCATCATGTCAACTCGGGTAAGCGTGTTCTCTGGGTCATGACCGGGATAGACCGGGCGGCCTCCGCGAATTTCGACGGCCAGCCCGAATGGAAGGACGCGGCCGAGGACAACAACAACTACCTGCGGGAGAATTTCCCACCTGCGACGAACCAACCCGATACGTTCGTCGGCCAAGAAGGCTTCATGCCAGTGTCACCGGCCTGGGAGGCGCTCGGTAGTTGGCATATCGCCAACGGTGATGAGGCAAAGGGTAAGAAACTCATCGCCGCGAGTCGCATGCGACGTCTGCGCCGCGCGTTGACCGACATCATCGACGCCGGCACCGGCCGTCAGCACATCACGACGATCGCGGTCGAAGCCCGCACGCTCCTCGCGCCACGACATCAGATCTACGCCGAACTGCTCGACTCCGCACGGCTTCCACTGGACAAGCTCGCGACTGAGCGGGACATGCTGGCTCGCAGGCTGGAGCACCTGAAATCGGCGGTCGAGCTCATTCGAGAGCGGCTCGATGATGCGCTCTGGGGTCACATCCGGCTGGTGAACCGAAGTTTCCGCGAACTGTCGAACCACCTCGAGGCGGAACTCGCCAGCGAGATTCGCGTCGCGGACCTGACAAAAGACAAGGAAGCCAACCGAATCCAGGTCCGCAAGACCCAGGTGCTGCAGCGATGGGTGACCAACAACGGTCCGGTGCAGGTCTGGGACGCGGAGTTCGCGGGCTTCGCGGAGGGTGTCCTTGGCGCGGTGCGTTCCGCGCTGCGCGACACGGACGCCACCGATGCCCTTGGCTGGGCGAACGCCCAGGTCGACCTCGACAAGCTGACCGTGCCACCAGCGCAGAAGTATCGGTCAAGCCCACAGGACGTCATGCAGAAGGTCTCCGGCTTCGTCGGCTTGTCCACACCGGTCGCGGGAGCCGTCGCGGCCAGCGCCGGCGTGATCGCCGGCCCGTTCCTGGCGATCCCCGCCGGCGTGACCCTGATCGCCGGGATGGTCTACGGGGGAATCAAGAAGAAGCGGAGCAAGGAGACGGCGCTTGACGTCCTGCGGCAGGAGTGGATAGACGGCCTCGGCGAGGCCGCGAGGCATTACCAGGAGGCGTTCGTGACCGCTGCCGCCCTTCGGGGCGACGAGGTCATCGATCGGGCGATCGAACTGCTGTCGGGCCGTATGATCGAGCTGTCGCACAAGATCATGATGGTGGAGAAGCGGCTCAACGAGCCGGACAGCACTGACCGGGGCGACCTGGTGGCCCGGCTCGAGCCCCACTGTCAGGCGGGAGCGGAGATCCTGGGCGAACTGAAAAGACTGAGCAGGTGATCGCCTGGCGACACCAGGTTGGGCACTGATCTCGCACCGGAGATAATGGATCCATGACCGAGCGATTCGAGTACAAGGTCGTCGAACTGCGGGAGAAGTTGTTGGGCGGCAAGATGTCGGGGTCGAAGCTGGAGGGCATCCTCAATGACCACGCCGCGCAGGGCTGGCAGTTGAAGGCGATCACGGCATCGGAGGTCAAGGGCCGGGTCGGTCCTGGCGGTGTCGACGGCCTGCTGGTGACGTTCGAACGCCGCACGGGATAGCCGTCGATCGCCGCCGTCCGTCAGGGAAGGACGGAATGGACGGGGGTCGCGATGCGTGCAGACCTGGACGAGGCCGTGGATCGCTGCCGGCGGGCCGCCAGCGCGGTTCCGGTGGAGCATCCCGATCAGCCAATGCACATGTTCAATCTGGGAGTGGCGTTGCTTGCCCGGTTCGCGCACATCGGCGCGGCTGGCGATCTGGACGAGGCCATGGCCGCCACCCTCCAGGCAGCGGCCGGTACCGGCACGGACCATCCGCAGTGGACGCTCGTGCTGTCGAATCTCGGTCTGTTGCTGCGGATCAGGTCGCAGCGGAACGGGGAACTGGCCGACCTCGACGCGGCCATCGACCTGCAACGCGAGGTCGTGAACCTGCTCCCTTCGGCGGGAAAGCTGGTGAACCTGGGCAAGTCCCTGTGCCTGCGGTTCGCGCGGACCGGCATGCCGGGTGACCTGGACGAGGCGGTCGACCTCTGTCGGCGCGGTGTGCACGCCACCCCGGCCGACCATCCCGAGCGCGCGCATCGCCTGAGCGGCCTCGGCAACGCGCTGGTCGACCGGTTCGGCCAGACCGGGGAACTGGCCGACCTCGACGAGTCAGTCGACGTCTGCCGCAGGGCTGTCGAGGCCACCGCGGCCGGCCATCCCGACCGGGCGGTGTTGTTGACCGACTTCGCCGCCGTATCGGCACGGCGCTTCGGGCAGACCGCTCGCCCTGGCGACTTCGAGCAGGCCCGCCGCGCCGCGGCCGAGGCGGTGCGGGACAGCTCGGCGTCGCCGACCCAGCGGATCGAGGCCGTGCGCGTCGCCTCGAACCTGGCCGCACAGGGGAATGACCCGGCTGCCGCGGCGGACCTGCTGGCGACGGCGGTACAGCTGCTGCCCGAGTTGGCGGCCCGCCGCCTGCGCCGTCCGGACCAGCAGTACCGCCTCGCCCGGATCGCCGGCCTGGCCGCGTACGCGGCGGCCGCGGCGCTGGACGACCCCAGGACACCTGTCAGGTCGCGGGCCGAGCGGGCGCTGGGGCTGGTGGAAGCGGGCCGGGCGGTGTTGCTCAGTCAGGGCCTGGAGATCCGCGCGGACCTCACCGAACTGCGCGCGGCTCGCCCCGATCTCGCCGCCCGGTTCGCCGACCTGCGTCGCCGGCTCGACCAGGAGACCAGCCAGACGGTGCACACCGATCCGGTGGCCGGCCGGACAAGGAGCACAACAGAGCTGTACCTGGCCTTGCCCGACAACACGAACACCTCCGACACGGCCGAACGTGTCCGGCTCACCGGGGAACTGGCCGCGACCCTGCGAGACATCCGGGCCGTGGACGGGTTCGCCACCTTCGGTCTGCCGCCGACCACACGGGAGCTGCTGGCCGAGGCGGTGCACGGGCCGGTGGTCACCTTCGTGGTCGCCGGGAACCGGTGCGTCGCGGTGATCCTCACGGCCGACCGGGTCACGTCGCTGGAACTGCCCGGGGTGACCGAGCAGGCACTGACCGACCGGGTCAGAGCCTTCCACGACGCGTTGCCCGCCGCAGTCAGCCGGGACCTCAATGCCGTCGAGCACGGCCCGGACGCGCGGGACGTGCTGACCTCGGTGCTGGAATGGTTGTGGGACAACGTGGTTGGCCCGGTGCTGGACCAGCTTGGCTTTCACCGCACGCCATCGGGGCACATCACCGGGTGGCCGAGGGTCTGGTGGGCCCCTGCCGGTCGGCTCGGCCTGCTTCCGCTGCACGCGGCCGGCTACCACGACGATCCCGACACTCCTGCGCGGCGCACGGCGATCGACCGGGTGGTGTCCTCCTACACGCCCACCATCCGGGCACTGCGGCACGCTCGCCGGTCCCCGGCCATCGGCCGGTCACCCGACAGCTCACTGATCGTCGCCATGCCAACGACTCCGGGGCTGGCCGGCGACGGGCAGCTGCCCCATGTCCGCGTGGAAGCCGAGATCCTGCGCACCCTGCTGCCCAACGCCCACACCCTCGACACCCCGACCGCTCGTCGGGTCCTCGACGAACTACCCGGCCACGCGATCGCGCACTTCGCCTGTCACGGCGTCCACGACCCGGATCCGGCCGCCAGCAGGCTGTTGCTGCACGACCACGCCGAGACACCGCTGACGGTGGCCCACCTCGCCCCGGTCGACCTCGAACGCGCGCAGCTGGCCTATCTGTCCGCCTGCAACACCGCGCTCAGCAAGGACAACCTGTTGCTCGACGAGGCGATCCAGCTCGCCTCCGGCTTTCAGCTCGCCGGCTTTCCGCACGTCATCGGGACGCTGTGGGCGATCGACGACCGGTTCGCGGTCCAGGTCGCCGCCCGCTTCTACCGCGCGCTGCGCGACCCCGGCACCGGGCGCCTCGACGTGCGCCGCGCCGCGTACGCGATGCACGAGACCACTCGGTCGCTTCGGGACAGGGTGCCCGGCGCACCGTCCCTGTGGGCCGCTCACCTCCATTCCGGTGTGTGACCACGCAGGCTGTGCGCGAGGCGCTCGCCGAGCAGATGACCAGCCCGGTCCGCTGGGTCGACTGTGTGCGGTACCTGCGCGCCGCCGGGGTGTCGGACTTCGTGGAACTGGGCGCGGGCAACGTGCTGACACCGCTGATCGACAGGATCACCGGGGCTGAGCAGCCTGAGGCCGACGAGCGCCCGGCCATGATCGAGCGGATCCGGCGGGAGGTTCTCCAGCCGGAGGTCGGCGACGTGGCGCTCGAGTTCGACGAGCACGAGTCGTTCCGCCGGCTCGGCCTGGACTCCATTGTGTACGTTCGGTTGTCCAGAAAGGTCCAGGCGGTGTTCGGCGTCGCGTGCAGGCCGGACGTGCTGTACCGGAACCGGAACTGCGCCGCGCTGGCCGATTTCCTGCTGGCCCAACCGGGCACGAAGAAAGCCGAACCACCGGCCCCGGCGCCGTTTCACGAATACCGGGACGAGCGGGTGCTGACGCTCCTACATGACTGCGCGAACGGCATTACCGGCGTCGAACACACCATCGAGAAGATCCGCGCCGGCCAGGCACCGTCAATGCCCTGAATGACTCATTCGGGACGCTCAACGTCCTGAAAGACCCATTCAGGGCATTGGCCTGTGTCCCGGGGTTGCTCGGGTTCAGACGCGGGCGGGGATGCCGCCGGGGGTGTCGCTTGCCTGCGAGATCACGTGGTCGACGAGGCCGTACTCGACGGCTTCCTGCGCGTTGAACCAGCGGTCCCGCTCCGAGTCCTCCATGATCCGCTCGGCGGTCTGCCCGCTGAAGCCGGCGATGAGGTCGGCCATCCGGCCCTTCATCCGGCGCAGGCGCTCGGCCTGGATCGCGATGTCGGACTCGCTGCCACCGACGCCGGAGGACGGCTGGTGCATCAGGATGTCGGCGTTGGGCAGCGCGTAACGCTTTCCTGGCTGGCCGGCCGAAAGCAGGAACTGGCCCATCGACGCGGCGATACCCATCGCGTAGGTGCTCACGTCGCAGGAGATCAGGTTCATGGTGTCGAAAATCGCCATTCCCGCGGTGATCGAACCGCCGGGCGAGTTGATGTACATCGCGATATCGGCATTCGAGTCCTCGGCGGCCAGCAGCAACATCTGCGCGCAGATCTTGTTGGCGATCTCGTCGTCAACCTGCTGGCCGAGCACGATGATCCGATGTGCGAGAAGGCGGTCGTACAACGCGTCGCCCCAGGAAAGCCCGCCGGCGCTGGCCGCGTTGACAACCTCAGACCCGACCATGGGTGCGACCGCATTCTGCCTGTGCCCGTGCATAGTCACGTACTGCTCACTCTCTCTCACCGTGTTCAGGTCTGCCCGACCCATCCTAGTCATGATCGGCCGAGTGCGTCCCCGGGGCGACGGGGTTCACCGAGGGCGTAACCAGGGGATCAACCAGCGGACGGCTCACTCCGCCGGCACCAGGCGCAGGGAGATCGAGTTGATGCAGTACCGCTGATCGGTCGGGGTGTCGTAGCCCTCGCCGTCGAACACGTGGCCGAGGTGGCTGTGGCAGGTGGCGCACAGCACCTCCACGCGGACCATGCCCAGGGATCGGTCCTCGTTGAGGATGACCGTGTCGCCGGCCAACGGGGAGAAGAACGACGGCCAACCGCAGTGGCTGTCGAACTTGGTGTCGCTGCGGAACAGCTCGGTCCCGCACGCGCGGCACTGGTAGACGCCGACGGTCCTGGTGTCGGTGTACTCCCCGGTGAACGGCCGCTCGGTGCCCGCCTGGCGGAGCACCGCGTACTCGTCCTTGGTCAACTCCGCGCGCCACTCCTCGTCGGACTTCACCACGCGCGGCGGGGTGGCGCTCACGTCTCTGCTGGCAGCGGAACTCATGCCTCCACGCTACCTACTTCGCGAACGCGGTGACCACATACACGAGCGCGTCCCACGCGGCCACGATCACGCCGAGCAGGATCAGCAGCGCCAGCAGGCTCGCCATCAGCTTGCGGTGCCCGCCGATGCGGTTGGCCGATCCGGCGAAGTCGCCCATACCGGAGATGTAGCCCTCCACGGTGAAGCCGGGGTGCACGCGCTGCTGGCGTTCGAGGTGCTCGGCGAAGGCCTTGGCCTCCGGGTCGTCGGGGTCCAGCCCGATCAGGTCGTCGTCGAACCGCCCGACCACCGGATCCGCCGCGGGCTGCGCGGGCCGGCGGTCGTCGTCGGGCGTCTGGAGGGGCATAGCACAACGGTAACCGGTGCGGGTGGTGATCGGGCGAGTCGTTCCGGACCTCGATCAGGTCGCCCGCTGCCAGGGCAGGCAGCCGGCGGTGTCGAACCGGTCGCCGTCACTCATCGTGACCGCCCCTGACCTGCGCAGTACACCGTTGGCGATCACGTCACCCGATGGGTTGATTCGGCTCCAGTAGCAGCCGGACGGGTTCGTGCCGTCCGGGCCGTCGGTGCGGAAGGTGCCCGCCGGCACGTCCACCCCGACCACGACCAGCCCGTCGTCGAACCGGGCCGCCGGGCCGGCCGGGCTCGTCGGCGCGACCGTCCTGGTGACCATCGATGGCTGGACCTCGGTGACGGTGACCGTGACCGTCGCGGGCGTGCCGGTCGCGGCGGCCTCCGGCTCGACCAGGTCACCCACGATCGTGGCGGTCACCGCGATCGCCACGCCGACCAGCGTGAGCACCAACCACGGCCAGCGGGGCCAGCGGCGTGCGGAACTGGTCGTCATGACGACTCCTCCCGGGCTCTGCCTAGCAGTCGTCAGATCATGCGAAACCGTTACTGGTTCGCCTGTTCAGCGTAATTCTCGGGTGCGCTGACCTGGATGTTCGACTCCAGTACGACCGGATAGCCAGCCGGCCCGGTTGATTTCCACCAACGCAGCAGGAAGCATCGGAAGAGTCCGGGATAGGAACCGAGCAGGAGGGACCGGGTCACCGTGACGAAGCCGTACGTCGTGCGTTATGTCGGCGGTCCACTCGACGGTCGGGTGGACAAGCTGACCGAACTGCCCGACGAGCCGCGCTCCACGGTCACCCACGTGCACCTGCACGAAGGTCCCAAGATCGTGCACCACTACGACCTCTGCTACGCCGTGGAGTACGGCTGCGAATACCGCCTACGCCCCGACTAGGACCGGGGTCACGGCGGGCAGACGGTCCCGCTTCTCGGCACCGTCGCGTCCCGCAGGAACGCCACCGCCGCCGCCGTCGCGCACGGCGAGAACCCGAGCGCCCCGTGCCCGGCGCCCTGCCAGGACACGAACACCCCCGACGCCAGCTGCTGCGCGGCCCGTTCGGATCCCTCGTGCGGGGTGACCGCGTCCGCGGCGGTGCCGAGGACCACGATCGGCGGCGCGTCGTTGGCCGTCGGCGTCGGCAGGGGCTGGTTGGGCACCGTCCACGGGCTGCACTGGGCCAACCACTGCGCCGACAGCGTGCCGAAGGTCGGGAACCGCTCCTGCCAGTCCGTGCCGAGCCGCTCGATCTGCTCTGGCGACAGTCGGGTCTTGGTGTCGTTGCACCCGATCACCAGCTCCGCGTCCAGCGACGGCGGCTGCTGGTCGGTGCCGATCAGCACCGGCGCCAGCAACGCCGCCACCCCGGCCGCGTTGCCGTCGCGCGCCTGCCCGAGCGCGGTGCCCACCGCGGGCCACCGCGTCCGGTCCGCCAGGCCGATCCGTACCGCGTGCATCGCCGCGCCGGCCGTGACCAGCCGGCCGTCCGGCACCTCCAGCGGCTGCTCACGCAGCTGGCCGAGCACCTCAAGCAACGCCCGCTTCGGGTCCGGCGCCAGCTCGCACCGGCGGCGGACGCAGTCGTCGGCGAACGCGTCGAACGCCGCCTCCGCGCCCTTGGCCACCCCTTCCAGCGCGATCGTCGCGTCCTGGGTCGGGTCGGGGACCCCGTCGAGCACCATCCGGCCGACCCGGTCCGGCCACCGGTCGGCGTACACCGACAGCACCCGCGACCCCTCGCCGTGGCCGATGCCGTTGAGCCGGGACTGGCCCAGCGCCTCCCGCAGCGTGTCCAGGTCGGCGGCCATCCGCCAGCTGTCCATCGCCGGCAGCCGGTCCTCCAGCGAGATCGAGCACTGCTGCCCCGCGGTCTGGGCACCGCGCAGCCACTCGTCGATCGGCAGCGCGGCCGGGTCGGTCTCGATCAGCGAGGCCCGGACCTCCGGCGGCAGGCACTTGGAGGGCACCGAGTTGCCGGTGCCGCGCCGGTCCATGCCGATCAGCGAGAACCGGTCGAAGAACTCCTCGGGCAGGGTCGCGGCCAGCCGCGCGGCGTAGATCGTGCCCGGCAGCCCGCTGATGTCGTTCAGCACGACGATCGGTACCTCGCCCTGCCCGGCGCGCAGCAGCTGGAGCTTCGCGAGCCCCCGGCCAGGCGCGTACGGCGAGTCCAGCACGCCGTTGATCCGGCCGCACTCGATCGGCAGCCAGGCCGGCGGCGGCTCGGCGAACTGGTCGGTGATCTCGTCGGCGCACTCGCGCCAGCCGGCACCGGGGGACATCTCCTCGAGCGGGGGCACCTCGGCCTCCCGCTCGGTGGGCGCCTCGCTGGCCGGGCCGCCCTCGTTGACCACGATCTCGGGACGCACCGACGGCCCCGCGGTGCAGGACGCGACCAGCCCCGCGAGGACGCACAGCACGGCGGTTCGCCTACGCCAGCCGGTCACCTGCTCCTGGCCTCGCCTTCCGCCGGAAATCCTGGTCGCGTGCAGCGTCGCATGGCCCGGGTGAGGCTCCGGTGAGTAAGAATGGCCAGGTGCAGCTGCCTGTGATGCCCCCTGTGCCGCCGATGCTGGCCAAGTCCGTGTCCGGGATCCCGGCCGGCATGTTCTACGAGCCGAAGTGGGACGGCTTCCGGTCGATCATCTTCCGCGACGGCGACGACGTCGAGATCGGCAGCCGCAACGAGCGCCCGATGACCAGGTACTTCCCCGAGATCGTCGAGGCGGTCAAGGCCAACCTGCCGTCCCGGTGCGTGCTCGACGGCGAGATCGTGCTCGCCAGCACCGAGAAGAAGGGGCTGGACTGGGACGCGCTGTCCCAGCGCATCCACCCGGCCGCGAGCCGGGTGGCGCTGCTTGCCGAGCAGACCCCGGCGAGCTTCGTCGCCTTCGACCTGCTCGCGCTGGGTGACGAGTCGTACCTGGAGCGTCCGTTCGCGGAGCGCCGCGCGGCGCTGGAGCAGGCGCTGGCCCCGGCCAAGCCGCCGGTGCACCTCACACTCGGCACCACCGACCCGGCGGTCGCCGCGGAGTGGTTCGAGCTGTTCGAGGGCGCCGGGCTGGACGGGCTGGTGGCCAAGCCGCTGGACGAGATCTACCAGCCGGACAAGCGGATCATGAAGAAGGTCAAGCACGAGCGCACCGCGGACTGCGTGGTCGCCGGCTACCGGGTGCACAAGTCCGGGCCGGACGCGATCGGCTCGCTGCTGCTCGGCCTCTACGGCGAGGACGGCAAGCTCGCCTCGGTCGGTGTGGTCGGCGCGTTCCCGATGGCGCGCCGCAAGGAGCTGATGGTCGAGCTCCAGCCGCTGGTCACGACGTTCGACGAGCACCCGTGGGCGTGGGCGGCGCACGAGGCGGGGGAGCGCACGCCCCGGCGCAACGAGGTCAGCCGGTGGAACGCGGGCAAGGACCTGTCGTTCGTGCCGCTGCGCCCGGAGCGCGTGCTGGAGGTGCGCTACGACCACATGGAGGGCGCCCGGTTCCGGCACACCGCGCAGTTCGCCCGCTGGCGCCCGGACCGCGACCCGCACTCGTGCACCTACGCGCAGCTGGAGCAGCCGGTCCGCTTCGACATCGCCGACATCCTCACCTGATCATGCGTCGACTGCTCCCGGACCGGGTAGCTGAGGTAGACCTGATCGACGCGTTCACCCAGCCACGGGACCAGGTCCGGCTCGGCATGGTGATGAGCGTCGACGGCTCGGTCACCGACGAGGAGGGCTGGACGGCCAACCTCGGCGGCGCCGCCGACCGCCGGGTGCTGCGGGCGCTGCGGGCCAGCGCCGACGCGATCCTGGTCGGCGCCGGCAGCGTGCGGACCGGCCGGTACCCGCCGCACCGGCCGACCGGCGAGATCCGCGAGACTCGGCGACGCGCCGGCCGGGCCGAGGCCGCCCCGCTCGTCGTCGTCACCAGATCGGGTGATCTTGACTGGTCGTTGCCGGTGTTCACCGAGGCCCGCACGCCCACCTATGTGGTGACCTGCGCGCGCTCGCCGGTCGCCGGCCGGCGCGACCACGTGCTCGTGCACGGCGAGACCGACATCGACCTGCCGGCGGCACTGGCGGACCTGCGCGCCCGCTTCGGCGGCGTCCTCTGTGAGGGCGGGCCGGGCTTGGCCACCGCGATGTTCACCGCGCGACTGGTCGACGAGCTGGTGCTCAGCATCGCGCCGTCGATCCTGCCCGGCGAGCACCCCCGGCTGGTGCGGGATCTGGCCAAGCGCCAGGAGCTGACGCTCACCGAACTCTACGAGGAAGGCGGCGAGGTGTTCCTCCGCTACGGGGTGACCAGATAGATGACCGAACAGAACGGCGAGCGCGGCACCGACGACGCGCTGCGCACGCGGCTGCGCGCCGCGACGCCGCAGGACCAGATCGAGCTGCTGAAGAAGCGTTTCCTGCGGCGGGCAAGATCGAAGTCGGCGGCCTGGGTCGACGACCTCGCCGAGCTGGCGCGGGACTGCGCGCCGCCGGTGATCCGCCGGACGATCAGCGATCTCGCCTGGCAGGCGCGCGAGGTCGGCCAACCGCTGCCACCGGACGCGCAGGCCGCACCGAGCGCGCACGTCCGATTATGCCGCCAGTATCTGCACGGGTTCCGGCTGCGGTTCGACTTCAAGTTCGAGGCGCTCGGCGAGCGGACCCCGGGGTGGCTGCGCGCCGACCCGGACGACGCGTTGCTCCAGGCCATGTCCGCGTTCGCCGGGCTCGGCCGGGGCGCGCCGGGGGCGTTGCGCGCGCTGGAGACCTCGCTCGCCTCGCCCAACGCCGACGGGGTGTCGCGCAACGTGTGCCTGCACGGGCTGTGGTTCGGCAACCAGGTGGCCGACCAGGCCGAGCGGATCGTGGCCCTGTCCGACGACATCATCGCCCGCGGTGACGACGGGGCGAACATCTACTTCTGGCGGGCGTACGCCTTTCGGCGGATGGAACTGTTCGACGAGGCGATGGACGCGATCGACCGGGCGATCGAGCTGCACCCGGTCGGGATGAACGCGGTGCACCAGGACTACGTGCGCGAGCGTTCGCTGATCGCCACGTCGAAGCTGGTGCTCACCCAGGTGGCCGAGCACGCGCAACGCGTGTCGGCCGACCTGCGCGCCGAGCTCGACCGCCAACTGGAGGCGGCGAAGGCCGAGCTGGTGAAGAAGCAGGAGGACGCGCAGCGCACCGTCTCCGACAGCCTGCTCAAGATCGTGGAGATTCTCGGGCTGTTCATCGCGCTGGCCGGGTTCCTGGTCGGCTCCGGCGTGATCGCCTTCCGGGCGGCCGGCTTCTGGCAGAACTTCGCCTCGGTCGCGCTGCTGCTGGTCGGGTCGGTGCTGTTCTTCGGACTGCTCAGGCTGGTGATCCGGCCCCGGCGGTCATGACGGGAGCGCCAGCAGCAGCGTGTCCGCCCGGGTGAACCCGGGCGAGACCACGTCGGCGACGAAGGCGCCGACCTGCTCGCCGGTCAGCCAGCCGGGTTCTGGCGGGTCACCGGTCCACCGGCTGGTCACCACCGGCGTCATGACCGCGACCTCGTGCAGCCTGATCCGCTGCCCGAGGTCGCTCACCGCGATCGTGCGCAGCAGCATGCGCTGCGCCGCGCCGGTGATCGAGATGGGCGCGGCGAACGGCTCCGGGTGGTCGGCGGCGATGCCGGCGAGCGTGACGTACACCGGCGCCGCGTCCTGGTCGAGCACCGGCAGGAAGCCCCGGGCGGTCAGGAAGTGGGCGGTGAGGTTGTCGTGCAGGATCCGGTCCCAGGTGCTGGTGGCCAGGTCGGCGAACTGCTCGCCCTCCCACCAGCCGCCGAGCGAGGCGACGACCCCTCGCGGCCGGCCGTACCGGTCGAGGATCTCCGCGCGCAGCCGGGCGACCCCGGTCTCGGTGCCGACGTCGCCGGGCACCAGGTGCAGCCGGTCGCGGACCGCCGGATCGGTGCGCCCGGCCAGCGCGTCGAGCTTGTCCTGGCTTCGTGAGGGCACCACGACTCGCGCGCCGGCACCGAGCAACGCGTGCACGACGCACTCGCCGACCACCCCCGCGCCACCCGCGACCACCACGGGAGCGGGGTGGGTCAACGGCGCTGACCGTTGCGGTGCTGGTTCACCAGCGACCACACCGACACGGTCTGGCTGGGCTCGTCGGCGGCCCTGGAGCGCCGGGCGGTCGGCCGCTCGGCACGCGTACCGCCGGATTCGAGCTCCTGGCGGATCTGGTCGTAGATCGGCGTGTCAGTCAACGCCATCCCTTCCGTCGCAGGTAGCCCTCGCAGATTACGCAGCGTACCGCTTCGCGTTCGCAGTGCGGAACCGGCTCCCCATTACCAGTTGGCCGTAATCCATTCGCGCGAAACAGTGACATCCTGGACGATTCGCCGCATGGCAGCGGGCTTTCTCGAGGCGAACGGGCTCGGCTACCGGCTCGACGACGGTCGCGAGCTGTTCGGCGACGCCTCGTTCCGGGTCGGTGCCGGGCAGGTGGTGGCGCTGGTCGGGGCGAACGGCGCCGGCAAGACGACGCTGTTGCGGATCCTGGCCGGCGAGCTGACCGCGCCGGCGGGTGGCCTGACCGTGCAGGGCGGGCTCGGGGTGATGCCGCAGTTCATCGGCTCGGTGCGCGACGACCGGACGGTGCGCGACCTGCTGTTGGCCGTCGCGCCGCCGGCGCTGCGGGCGGCGGCGGCCGAGCTGGACGCCACCGAGCTCGCGCTGATGGACACCGACGACGAGCCGACCCAGCTGCGCTACGCCAACGCGCTGCACGCCTGGGGTGAGGCGGGCGGCTACCAGGTCGAGGTGCTGTGGGACACGGTGACCGTGGCCGCGCTCGGGGTGGCGTTCGACCGGGCGCGGTTCCGGGAGGTGCGCACGCTGTCCGGCGGCGAGCAGAAGCGCCTGGTGCTGGAGGCGCTGCTGGCCGGCGCCGAGCGGGTCCTGCTGCTCGACGAGCCGGACAACTACCTCGACGTGCCAGGCAAACGCTGGCTCGAGGGCAGGCTGGCCGAGTGTGCCAAGGCGGTGCTGCTGGTCAGCCACGACCGGGAGCTGCTCGCCGCGGCGGCGACCCAGGTGGTGACCCTGGAGGGCGGCACGACCTGGGTGCACGGCGGCGGGTTCGGCACCTGGCACGCGGCGCGGGTGGCCCGCTGGGCGCGGATGGCCGAGCTGCGGCGGCGGTGGGACGAGGAGCACGCCAAGCTCAAGGAGCTGGTGCGCGGCCTGCAGCAGGCGGCGATGATCAGCGACGCGCTGGCCGCCAGGTACAAGGCGGCGCAGACCAGGCTGCGCAAGTTCGAGGAGGAGGGGGCGCCGCCGCTGCCGCCGCGCGAGCAGACCGTGCGGCCGAGGTTGCGCGGCGGGCGGACCGGGCTGCGGGCGATCACCTGTGCCGGGTTCGAGCTGACCGGGCTGATGAAGCCGTTCGACCTGGAGGTGTTCTTCGGCGACCGGGTGTGCGTGCTCGGGTCGAACGGGTCGGGCAAGAGCCACTTCCTGCGCCAGCTCGCCGGCGAGGAGGTCGCGCACGACGGCACGGCGCGGCTGGGGGCGCGGGTGGTTCCCGGGCTGTTCGCGCAGACCCACCAGCACCCGGAGTGGGTCGGCCGGACGCTGATCGACGTGCTGTGGCACGGCGACGGCGAGCGAGCGGGGATGGACCAGGGGACGGCGTCGGCGGCGTTGTCCCGGTACGGGTTGGCCCCCGCGCGCGAGCAGCGGTTCGAGACGTTGTCCGGTGGGCAGCAGGCCCGGTTCCAGGTGTTGTTGCTCGAGCTGTCCGGGGCGACGCTGCTGTTGTTGGACGAGCCGACCGACAACCTGGACCTGACCTCGGCGGAGGCGTTGCAGGACGCGTTGGAGGAGTTCACCGGGACGGTGGTGGCGGTGACCCACGACCGGTGGTTCGCGCGGTCGTTCGACCGGTTCCTGGTGTTCCGCGCGGACGGGGTGGTGTCCGAGGTGGACGGTCCAGTCTGGGACGAGGGGCGGGTCCGGCGCGTGCGGTAGTTCGCTTTGTGCTCGGAGTACACAATGCCGCCGCCCCGGTCCACTCAGGACCGGCGCGACGGCCATCAGCTCACGGCCCCGCGCGGACTACCGGTCGCGGTCGCCGCGCAGGTTCTCCTTGACGTCGTGGGCAACGCCGGCCGCCTTGTCCCGGACGTCGTGCGCGGTCTCCTTGGCCTCGCCGCTGACCTGGTCGCGCTTGCCCGCCGCCTCGAGGTCCTCGTTGCCGGTCGCCTCGCCGAGCTTCTCCTTGACCTTGCCGGTGACCTGCTCGGCCTTGTCCTTGGCCTTGTCGAATACGCCCATCAGGTTCTCCCCTCAACTTCACTCGATGTGGTGAACGAAGTACCCGCGCGAGTGAGGTTCACACCTGACGATCATGACGATCAGCTGTGACGAACGTCCCGACGGTAGATGGCAGGCGCGCAACGATCAGTCGCTGTTGTGCGGTACGAGGGGGCGGGTGACGGGTACGACGGTCAGCAGGTTCCGCAGTCCGCCGAAGTCGTCAGGGTTGGTGGTGAACAGTGGTAGTCCCTCGGCGATGGCGGTTGCGGCGATCATCAGATCCGCGGTTCGGCGTCGTGGTTTTCGGCCAGCGGCGACGACTGAGGCAGCCACTCGGCCGTAGAGCCTGGCTGCCTCCATACCGAACGGGATCGGATCGAACTCGTGCTCGACGCGTTGCAGAACGTCGAGGCGGCGGGCCCGTTCCTCATGCTCGTCATAGCCGTCCTGCTCGGTGTTCGGCCGCACGTGGTGTGGACCAGCAGAGAGCTCGGCAAGCGTTACCGCACTGATCGCCATCTCGTTCGGCAGTTCGGCCGGGTCGATCCCACTGCGCAGGATAAGGATGTTCGTGTCGAGAATGCCCTTGGGATGGGTGCTACCGCGCATAGGGGTCGACGATTTCCTGATCGGCCGCGGCATCCTGGTCCGTGCGGAACGCCTCGACGTCGATGAACGCGGCAGTGCGCGACATGGCGACGAACTCGTCGCGGGCGACGAAGCGCCGACGGCGCCGCAACGGAATCAGTTGACCGATCTCGTGGCCGTCGCGGGTGACCGTGAACGACTGACCGCCCTCGACCGCATCCATGATCTCTTTGGATCGGCTGCGAAGGTCGCGTTGCGTGATCTCAGGCTGCGCCATGACGTCCATACTACGTGGCAGTGCTACCTGGTGCTACGAGGTGGCACATGGTCGCCTCAGTCGGTCAGGGTGTTGGCGATGGTGTCGATGCCGTGGTCCAGGTCGGCTTTCGAGATCATCAGGGGTGGGGCCACGCGCAGGGTCGTGTCGTGGGTTTCCTTGCACAGCACGCCCCGCGCCATCAGGGTCTCGCTGATCTCCCGCGCGCTGCGGCCGGGAGCGATCTCGATGCCCGCCCACAGCCCGCGCCCGCGCACCTCGGCAACCCCCCGCCCGACCAGCTCACCCAGCCGCGCGTGCAGATGCGCCCCCAACGTCCGCGACCGCTCCTGGAACTCGCCGGTCGCCAGCAGCCGGATCACCGCCCGCCCGACCGCGCACGCCAGCGGGTTGCCACCGAACGTCGAACCGTGCTCACCCGGCCGCAGCACGCCGAGCACATCCCGCCGCCCGACCACCGCCGACACCGGCAGGATCCCACCACCCAGAGCCTTGCCCAGGGTGTACAGATCTGCCCGCACGCCGTCGTGTTCGCTGGCCAGCAGGGTGCCCGTCCTGGCAAGGCCGGACTGGATCTCGTCGGCCACCAGCAGCACGTTGTGCTCGTCGCACAGCCGGCGCACCGCCCGCAGGTAGCCGGCGGGCGGCACCTGCACACCGGCCTCACCCTGCACCGGCTCGATCAGCACGGCGGCGGTGCGCGGCGACAGCGCCGCCTCCAACGCCTGCTCGTCGCCGTACTTGACCACCTGGAAACCCGGGGTGAACGGGCCGAAGTCGTTACGTGCCACCGAATCCGTCGAGAACGACACGATCGTGGTGGTGCGGCCGTGGAAGTTCGCGCCGGCCACGACGATCTCCGCTGTGCCGTCCGGCACGCCCTTGACCTGGTAGGCCCACTTGCGCGCGACCTTGATCGCCGACTCGACGGCCTCGGCGCCCGAGTTCATCGGCAGCACCATCTCGGTGCCGGTCAGCTCGGCCAGCTCCTGGCAGAACAGGCCGAGCTGGTCGTGGTGGAACGCCCGGCTGGTCAGGGTCAGCCGATTGAGCTGCGTCGTCGCCGCCTCGACCAGCGCCGGGTGGCGGTGGCCGAAGTTGAGCGCCGAGTAGCCGGCCAGGAAGTCCAGGTACCGCTTCCCGTCCACATCGGTCACCCAGGCGCCCGCGCCCTCGGCCAGCACGACCGGCAGCGGATGGTAGTTGTGCGTGCTCCACGTCTCGTCGAGCGCGATGAGGGCAGCGGCTGTTGGCGACATATGAACAGGTTAAGTCCAGTTGGCGACAGAATCATCCGCAGACCATTGCGCGTACGGGGCAATCGTTGCGTGATCAGTTGTCACCGCGGCTGTTCGTTGTTCAGACGGTCAACTTTGGAATGATCTCGTTCCCGTAGGCCGTCAGGGTCTGCTCCTTCGCGTCGTGCATCAGGTAGATGGCGAACTGGTCCACGCCGAGCTCGGCCAGCTCGGTCAGTCGGTCCACATGCGCCTGTGCGGGCCCGACCAGGCAGAACCGGTCGACGATCTCGTCCGGGACGAAGTCGGTGGACGGGTTGCCCGCCTTGCCGTGGTGGCTGTAGTCGTAGCCCTCCCGGCCGCGGATGTAGTCGGTCAGCTCATGGGGCACCGGGCCGGACTCGCCGTAGCGGGCCACCAGGTCCGCCACGTGGTTGCCGACCATGCCGCCGAACCAGCGCAGCTGGTCACGTTGGTGGGCGAGATCGTCACCCACATAGGCGGGTGCGGCCACACACATGGTGATGCCGCCGGGGTCGCGCCCGGCGTCGCGGGCCGCCGCGCGGACCGACTCGATCGTCCACCTGGTGATCGCCGGGTCGGCGGTCTGCAGGATGAACCCGTCGGCGTGTTCGCCGACCATCCGCAGCGCCTTCGGCCCGTAGGCGGCCATCCAGACCTCCAGCCGGCCGTCGCGCACCCACGGCAGGCGCACCGGCGCGCCGTGGTGGTCGACCTCCCGGCCCTCGGCCAGCTCGCGGATCACGTGCATGGAGTCCCGCAGCACCGACAACGTGGCCGGTCGCTGGCCGATGACCCGCCTGGCCGAGTCGCCGCGGCCGATCCCGCACACGGTCCGGTTGCCGTACATGTCGTTGAGCGTGGCGAACAACGACGCGGTGACCGACCAGTCCCGGGTGGACGGGTTGGTCACCATCGGCCCGACGATCATCGACCGGGTGCTCGCCAGGATCCGCGAGTAGATGACGAACGGCTCCTGCCACAGCACGTGCGAGTCGAACGTCCAGCCGTAGCCGAAGCCGAGCTCCTCGGCCCTGGTCATCAGCCGGACGACCTCGCTGGCCGGCGGGTCGGTCTGCAGCACCACTCCGAAGTCCATAGTGGACGCCCCTTCAGACGAGATACTGCGAGAGGTCCCTGGCCAGGAACCTGCCATGCCCCTCGCGGCCGAGGAACTCGCCGTCGGCGATGACCACCGAGCCGCGCGACAACACCGTCGACACCCCGCCGGTGATCGACATGCCCTCGTAGGCCGAGTAGTCCACGTTCATGTGGTGCGTACTCGCGGACAGCGTCTGCCGCGCGAGCGGGTCGTACACCACGATGTCCGCGTCCGCGCCGGGGGCGATCACGCCCTTGCGCCCGTAGAGGCCGAACATCCGCGCCGGGGTCGCCGAGGCCACCTCCACCCACCGCGACAGCGATAGCTCGCCGGCGACGACTCCCTGGTGCAGCAGGTCCATCCGGTGCTCGACGCCCGGCATCCCATTGGGAATCTTGGAGAAGTCGCCCCGCCCGAGCTCCTTCTGGTCCTTGAAGCAGAACGGGCAGTGGTCGGTGGACACCACCGACAGGTCGTTGGTGCGCAGGCCCCGCCACAGGTCGGCCTGGTGGTCCTTCGGCCGCAGCGGCGGCGACGCGACGTACTTCGCGCCCTCGAAGTCCGGCTTCGCCAGGTCCTCAATGGACAGGTAGAGGTACTGCGGGCAGGTCTCGGCGAACACGTTCTGGCCGGTGTTCCTGGCCTGCGCCACCGCTTCCAGTGCCTGGCGGGCCGAAAGGTGCACGATGTAGAGCGGCGCACCGGTGACCTTCGCCAGCTGGATCGCCCGCGAGGTCGCCTCGCCCTCCAGCTCCGGCGGGCGGGTGATGCCGTGCTCGACCGGGTCGGTGCGCCCGGCTGCGAGCGCCTCGGCCACCAGCTCGTCGATCGCGATGCCGTTCTCCGCGTGCATCATGATCATCGAGCCGGTGTCGGTGGCCTTGCGCATCGCGCGCAGGATCTCGCCGTCGGTCGCGTAGAACACGCCGGGGTAGGCCATGAACATCTTGAAGCTGTTCACCCCGGCGTCGATGCAGGTCTCCATCTCCTTCAACGACTGGTCGTTGACATCGGAGACGATCATGTGGAACCCGTAGTCGATCGCGCAGTTGCCGTCGGCCTTCGCGTGCCACTTGTCCAGTGTGGACAGCAGCGAGGTGCCCTTGGCCTGCACCGCGAAGTCGATGATCGTGGTGGTGCCGCCCCACGCGGCCGCGGTCGTGCCGGTGGCGAAGGTGTCCGCGGAGGACGTGCCGCCGAAGGGCATCTCCATGTGCGTGTGCGCGTCGATGCCGCCGGGCAGCACGTAGTGCCCGTCGGCCTCGATGATCTGGTCGGCGGTGTCGAACACCCCCGGCGCGGTCACCGCGGCGATCGTCTCGCCGTCCACCAGGACATCGGCCGCCAGCTCGCCGCCGGCGTTGACCACCGTCCCGTTGCGAATCAGGATGCGCATCGGCCTCACGCCCCGGTCAGCGAGTCGTAGGTGTCCGGCCGCCGGTCGCGGTAGAACTGCCACAGGTCACGGACCTCGGTGAGCACCGACATGTCCAGGTCGCGCACCACCACCTCGTCCTCGCTGTCGGACGCTGCCTCGCCGACGAGCTGCCCGCGCGGGTCGGCGAAGTAGGACTGGCCGTAGAAGTCGTTGTCGCCCAACGGTTCGATGCCGACCCGGTTGATCGCGCCGACGAAGTACTCGTTGGCCACGGCGGCCGCCGGCTGCTCAAGGCGCCACAGGTACTGGGACAGGCCCCGACTGGTGGCCGACGGGTTGAACACGATCCGCGCGCCAGCAAGACCAAGCGCCCGCCAGCCCTCGGGGAAGTGCCGCTCGTAGCAGATGTAGACGCCGATCCTGCCGACCGCGGTGTCGAACACCGGGTAGCCGAGGTTGCCCGGCCGGAAGTAGAACTTCTCCCAGAACCCCTTCACCTGCGGGATGTGGTTCTTGCGGTGCTTGCCGAGGTAGGTGCCGTCGGCGTCGATCACCGCCGCGGTGTTGTAGTAGACACCCGGCTGCTCCTGCTCGTACATCGGCACGACCAGCACCATGTTGTGCTGGTCGGCCAGCTCGCACATCAGCTGGGTGGTCGGCCCGTCGGGGATCTGCTCGGTGTAGGAGTAGTAGTCGGCGTCCTGTACCTGGCAGAAGTACGGCCCGTAGAACAACTCCTGCAGACACAGGACCTGGACACCCTGCGACGCGGCGGTGGCGATGTGGGCCACGGCGGCCTCGGTCATCGACTCCTTGTCCCCGGTCCAGCGCTGCTGGACCAGGCCGGCCCGCACGATCTCGGACATCAGCGTTCTCCTTCCATCCGCTGCTCGGCGGCAGCCTCGTCGCGCCGGCCGATGGTCAGCACCAGGTACCCGAGGAATGCTGCCACGAATCCGACCAGCCAGCTGTAGTCGTAGAGGTCCTTGAGGAACGGGATCAGGCCGTCGACCGGGAACGGCCCGGTCTTGGTGCCCTGCTCGTCCACGGTCGAGTACGCGCCGCCGACCGCCAGCAGTGCGCCGAGCAGGGTGGCGACCAGCGCCGGCCAGCTCCACCCGCCGCTGAACCAGTACCGGCCCCGCTCCTGGTAGAGCGCGGCGACGTCCAGCCGGGTCCTGGCGCGCACCCAGTAACCGGCGGCCAGCACACCGGCGACCGGGGCGAGCAGCCCGCCGTAGGTGTTCAGCCAGGCGAAGATGTAGATGTCCGGGTCCTCGTACAGCTTCCACGGCAGGATGACCACGCCGATGACACCGGTGATCAGGCCGCCGGCGCGGAAGCTGATCCGCTTGGGGAAGGCGTTGGAGAAGTCGTAGGACGGACTGACCACATTGGCCGCGATGTTCGTGGACACCGTCGCCACGATCACCACGATCAGGCCGAGGAACACCGCGAACCCGCTGTCGAACTGGTTGATCAGGTTCACCGGGTCGAACAGCGCGTTGATGTTCTCGCCAAGCTCCTCGCCGTAGACCTCGACCGCGCTGGACGTGATGATGATCGACAGCAGCGCGATGAACGCCATGCTGGTCGGCAGGCCGAGGATCTGCCCGACGGTCTGCTTGCGCTGGCTCGCGGAGAACCGGGAGAAGTCGGGGATGTTGAGTGACAGCGTCGCCCAGAAGGCGATCATCCCCATCAGCGACGGGGCGAACACCTTCCAGAACTCCGCGCCCCAGCCCAGCCGCGACTCCTGGGAGAAGATCGAGCCGATTCCGCCTGCCTCGCCGACGATCCACACCGCGACCGCGATCAGGCTCAGCGCGAGCACCGGCGCGGCCCAGTTCTCCATCCACTTGACCGCGTTCATGCCGCGCCAGATCAACACCATCTGGCCGAACCAGAACAGCGCGAAGCACAGCCACAGCGTCCACGGCTTGCCGGCGATCGCGGCGGCCGCGGTCCACCCGTCCCCGGTCAGCCTGCCGATGATCGCGTGCATCGCCGAGCCGCCGATCCAGGTCTGCACGCCGAACCAGCCGCAGGCGACCAGCGCGCGCAGCAGGGCGGCCAGGTTCGCGCCGCGCATGCCGAAGAACGCGCGGGCGTAGACCGGGAAGGGGATGCCGTACTTGGTGCCGGCGTGGCTGTTGAGCAGCATCGGCACCAGCACGATCAGGTTGGCCAGGGTGATCGTCAGGAACGCCTGCAGCCAGTTCATCCCGAACAGGATCAGGCCGGCGGCCAGCGAGTAGCTCGGCACGCAGAAGGCCATCGCCATCCACAGTGCGGTGTAGTTGTAGGTGCTCCAGGTGCGGGACGCGACCGGCACGGGGGCCAGCTCGTCGTTGTAGAAGCGGCTGTCGCGAATCCCGGAGTGGTCGGGCAGGTCGACTCGCCCGTCCGGGTGAGTGGTGGCGGTGGTGCTGACGGTGGCCATCGTTACTCCGCTGGTTCTTCTCCGCCGGTAGTGGTGCCGACACGGGGCATCGTTGAGGGTTTCGCCGAAGTTCAGGGAGTGTCAGAGTGTCGGTCGTTGGCTGGTTCTGTTGACATTCTGCCTCTTGACCATGTGTCCGAAGTAGAGCGAGATCAGAGCTGGTCGAGCAGCCAGCGGGGCCCGATCGTGTCGGCACCGGCGGCCCGGCAGCGGGCCTTGAGCGCGCGGTCGGCGGTGACCACCAGACACACCGCGGTCGGGTCGGCGGCCATGGTCTCGGCGACCGTGGCCACGATCTGGTCGTCGCCGTCACCGGGGGCCGGCACCACCCGCACGGTCGTCTCGCCCGCCCCGATGTCGCGCGCCTTGCCCTCCACCACGAGCACCTTCTCCGGGAACGCCACGTCGAACGGCGCCATCCCGGTCAGCCGAGGCACCCGCGCCACCTCGTCGCGCAGCCTGGCCGCGGCGCCGGCCCGGTCGCGCCACCAGCCGTCGGCCCGCGAGCCCATCACGTTGGCCACGTCGACCACCAGCACCGGCCGGCGCAGGCACGCGCGGACCCTCGGCCAGGCCGCGGCGAACGGGCCGAACAGGTCGAGGTCGGCCACCTCGTCGATGCGCACCCAGGCCGCGCCCTTGGACTCCCAGGACGCGGGCCCGACCTCGGCCATCGACGTCATGGTGCCGAGCACCGTGTCGTAGGCCCAGCCGCCGTGGTCCTCGTGCAGACAGGCGCGCACGGTCACCGTCGAGACGTCCAACGTGGACTCCTCGGCGGTCTCGCGCAGCGCGGCTTCCACCGCGGACTCGGTGCTGTCGCGCGCGCCGCCGAACACCCCCCAGGTGTCGCCGCCGATGGTGAGCGAGGCCCGGTGTTGGAGCAGCACGTGGCCGTCGTGCGCGACCAGCAGCCCGGCGGCGCCGAAGCGGCCCCAGTGGGTGTGCCCCTGTCCACACTGGATGAGCCCGTCGCCGTCCCTCATGGCACTCCTGTCTCGTGCACGAGCAGTGCCACGTGCAGTGACAGCACCGACTCCGGGTCGTCCAGTGACACCCCGAGCACCTGCTCGATCCGTGCCAGCTGCTGGTAGTAGGCCGTGCGCGACAGGTGGGCGGCGGTCGCGGCGGCGGACTTGTTGCCGCCGTGCTCGCAGAAGTGCCGTAGCGCGTCGATCAGCCTGCTGGCGTGCGCGGCGTCGCGGACCAGCAACGGCCCGAGCTCACGGGCGGCGAAGGCGGTCATCCGGTCGTCGTCGGCCAGCAGGTGCAGCAGGCCGCGCAGCCGCACGTCGTCGAGCCGGTGGACCGACCGGCTCTTCGCCGACCGCAGCGCGGCCTTGGCCACGTGCGCCGCCTCGACCAGGCTGCGGCGTGCGTCGGTCACCGCCTCGACGGTGGTGCCGACCGCGACCACCACCGGCGGGTCGGCGCTCGCGGTCTGGTGGATCTCCTCGGCCAGCCGGTAGACCACAGCGCCCTCGTCGGCCTGCGGGGTCAGCGACAGCAGCGCCCGCACCGAGATGTCGTCGACCACGCCGACCAGCGCGGCCACCCTGGCCCGCCGGGCGGCCAGCGCGGTGGCCTCGGCCAGGTCGCGCAGCACCTCCTGGGTCGCCATCGCCGGCGAGGACGCCACCGCGCCCGGGCGCACCGACACCCCGAGCAGCCTGCGCCGCAGCAGCGGCACGCCGAGCGCGCCGGCCCGCGCGTTCAGGTCCGCCGGCGTGGTCGGCGAGGACAGCAGCTCGGTGAGCAGCGTGCGGTGCGCGTGCCGCTCCAGGCCCTCCCGGTCGCGGGCCACCAGCCGGTGCACGGCCAGCGCGGAGGCGGCGCGCTCGGCGATCACCACCACCCGGTGGGCGGGCTCGGTCCTGGTCACCAGCACCAGCCTGCCCCAGTCGTTGCCGCGCGCGCCGACCACGGTGACCAGCCAGCCGGCGTCGGGGTCGTAGCTGGTGCGGGTGCTCGGGGTGACCCGGCGCGAGCGGGCCGCCCAGTCGGCGACCAGCTCGCCGGGGTCCTCGCCGGCCGCGTCGTAGGCCAGCACGTCGTGGCCGAGGGTCTCCAGCACCACCGGCAGGCCCGAGGTCCGCACCACCTCGCGCAGCACCTCCGGCGGCTCCGCGCCGGCGACGGTCAGCGCGGTGAACGTCTCGTGCACCCGCTCGGCCGCCCGCAGCTCGGCCACCTGCGCGTCCACGATCAGCCCGACCACCGCCTCGGTGACCGCGACGAACCTGGTCTCCCGCGACAGCGTCACCAGCGGCAGCAGGTGTCGCTCGGCGGCCTCGACCAGTGCCGGGGGCAGCGCGTGGTTCCAGTGCCGGATCAGCTCGACCACCACCCCGACCACGCCGGCGCCGGCCAGCTCGTCGACGTAGCGGGTGAGCGCGTCCGCGTCGTCCGGCAGGGCGATGCCGGTGGTCAGCACCAGCTCGCCGCCGCGCAGCAGCGGGGCGATGTCGGCGATCTCGGCGATGTGCACCCAGCGGACCCGCCGGTCGAGGCCCGCGGCGCCGGCGACCACGGTGACCACGCCCTGCCGGATCACCGGGAGGGCGAGCACGTCGGCCATGGTCGGGTACATGTTGTGCACACTCTACGGCCGTGCGGATACACACTGTCCATGGCGCGGCACGGGTCGCGGGCCCACACTCGGGACTATGGCCGAACCGCGTCTGATCGACCGTCACCGAGCCGTGCTCCCCGGTTGGCTCGCCCTCTACTACGACGACCCGCTGGAGATCGTGCACGGGCACGGCCGCCGGGTCACCGACGCGACCGGGAAGTCCTATCTGGACTTCTTCGCCGGCATCCTGACCAACGCGATCGGCTACGACGTGGCCGAGGTCAGCGACGCGGTGCGCAAACAGCTCGACACCGGCATCCTGCACACCTCGACGCTGTACCTGATCCGCAGCCAGGTGGAGCTCGCCGAGCAGATCGCGCGGCTGTCGGGCATCCCGGACGCGAAGGTGTTCTTCACCAACTCCGGCACCGAGGCCAACGAGACCGCGCTGATGCTGGCCACCCAGTACCGGCGCAGCGGCCAGGTGCTCGCGCTGCGCAACTCCTACCACGGCCGGGCGTTCGCCACCGTCGGCGTCACCGGCAACCGCGGCTGGTCGGCCTCGGCGCTGTCCCCGGTCAAGGTGTCCTATGTGCACGGTGGGTACCGGTATCGCGGGCCGTTCGCCGGGCTATCGGACGCCGACTACATCGCGGCCTGCACCGACGACCTGCGCGACGTGCTGCTCACCGGCACCGCC
This sequence comes from Actinophytocola sediminis, assembly GCF_054779715.1. Lineage (NCBI taxonomy): Bacteria > Bacillati > Actinomycetota > Actinomycetes > Pseudonocardiales > Pseudonocardiaceae > Actinophytocola > Actinophytocola sediminis. The sequence continues at coordinate 55,207 of NZ_BAAGXS010000025.1, forward strand.
GGGGACGTCGCGTGCCTGATCGCCGAGCCGATCCAGGGGGTCGGCGGGTTCACCTCGCCGCCGGACGGGTTGTTCGCGAGCTTCGCCGAAGTCCTTGCCGAGCACGGGATCCTGTTCATCTCCGACGAGGTGCAGACCGGCTGGGGGCGGACCGGCCAGACGTTCTGGGGGATCGAGGCGCACGGCGTGACGCCGGACATGATGACCTTCGCCAAGGGCCTGGGCAACGGCCTGGCGATCGGTGGCGTGGTGGCCAGGGGCGAGATCATGGACTCCCTCGGCGCGAACTCGATCTCCACCTTCGGCGGCAACCCGGTGTCCACTGTGGGCGCCCGGGCGGCGCTGGACTACCTGCTCGACCACGACCTGCAGGCCAACGCGGCGACCCTCGGTTCGGCGCTGCTGGCCGGCCTGCGGACGATCGGTGACCGGTACCCCGTGGTCGGTGACGTGCGGGGCAAGGGGCTGATGGTCGGCATCGAGCTGGTCGAGCCGGGCGGCACGACGCCGTCACCGGCCGCCGCGACGACCGTGCTCGAGCAGACTCGCCGGCTGGGCCTGCTGGTCGGCAAGGGTGGGCTGCACAACAACGTCATCCGGCTCGCGCCGCCGATGACGTTGACCGCCGAGGAGCTCGACGAGGCACTCGGGATACTCGGCGAGGCCGTCGCTGTCGCCAACACCGCTGTCGCCAACACCGCTGTCGCGAACGAGGAGACCTGATGCACCGGATCAGCCACTGGATCGACGGCAAGCCGTGGGCGGGTGTCCCCGAGCGGCACGGCGAGGTGTTCGACCCGGCGACCGGTGAGGTCACCGGACAGGTCGACTTCGCGACCAGGTCCGAAGTGGACGAGGCGGTGGCCGCCGCGGCGCGGGCGTTCCCCGGGTGGCGGGACACCTCGCTGGCGGCCAGGTCGAAGGTGCTGTTCGCGTTCCGCGAGCTGCTCAACCAGCACAGCGACGAGCTGGCGGCCATCGTCACCGCCGAGCACGGCAAGGTGCTCGAGGACGCGGCGGGCGAGGTCGGCCGGGCGCTGGAGAACGTGGAGTTCGCCTGCGGCATCCCGGCCCTGCTCAAGGGCGGGTTCTCGGAGAACGCCTCGACCAGGGTGGACGTGTACTCGCTGCGCCAGCCGCTTGGCGTGGTCGGCGTGATCTCGCCGTTCAACTTCCCGGCGATGGTGCCGCTGTGGTTCGTGCCCAACGCCATCGCGTGCGGGAACACCGTCGTGCTCAAACCGTCGGAGAAGGACCCGTCGGCGTCCAACCTGGTGGCCGAGCTGTTCGCCAGGGCCGGGCTGCCCGACGGCGTGCTGAACGTGCTGCACGGGGACAAGGTGGCGGTCGACGGGCTGCTCAGCCATCCGACCGTGCGCGGCATCTCGTTCGTCGGGTCGACCCCGGTGGCGCGGTATGTCTACGAGACCGGGACCGGCAACGGCAAGCGGGTGCAGGCGCTTGGCGGGGCGAAGAACCACATGGTCGTGCTGCCCGACGCCGACCTCGACCTGGCCGCGGACGCCGCCGTCTCGGCCGGGTTCGGGTCGGCGGGGGAGCGGTGCATGGCGGTGTCGGTGGTCGTCGTGGTCGACCCCGTCGGCGACGAGCTGGTGGACAGGGTGCGGTCGCGGATCGCCGACCTGCGGGTCGGCGACGGCCGGCGGCCGGGGTGTCAGATGGGGCCGCTGGTCACCGGCGGGCACCGGGACCGGGTGGCGTCCTATGTCGACGCCGGGGTGGCGGCCGGCGCGTCGCTGGTCGTGGACGGGCGTGACCACGAGATCGACGGGGCGGCCGGCGGCTTCTGGCTCGGCCCGACGCTGTTCGACCACGTCCGCCCGGAGATGTCGATCTACACCGACGAGATCTTCGGCCCGGTGCTGTCGGTGGTGCGGGCGCCGACGTACGAGGCGGCCGTCGAGCTGATCAACGACAACCCGTACGGCAACGGCACGGCGATCTTCACCAACGACGGCGGCGCGGCCAGGCGGTTCCAGAACGAGGTCGAGGTCGGCATGGTCGGCGTGAACGTGCCGGTACCGGTGCCCGTCGCGTACTACTCGTTCGGCGGGTGGAAGGACTCACTGTTCGGCGACACGCATGCCTACGGACCGGACGGCCTGCACTTCTACACCAGGACGAAGGTGGTCACCAGCCGGTGGCTGGACCCGGAGCACGGTGGGGTCAACCTCGGGTTCCCGCGCAACGACTAGATCAGATCGGCGGGTGCGCGCCTGCCGGGCGCCGTAAGGTGCGTGCCTGAGGGCCGATGAGGGGGAGCACCGATGGCTGATTCAATGACCGATGCCCGTAGGCGGGCGGTTGCCGAGGACGCGGTGCGCTCCGCGGCCGACGAGCCGGACCAGGAGACGGTCGACGGGCAGGAGCCGGCGACCCCGCCGGTACACGCGCCGCCGAGGCCAGCGCGGCGGGCGCGGCGGTAGGCTCCCGGTTTCGAGCAGGGGAACGTGGATGGGGCATGAACGAGTTCACACCAAGCGAGGCCGGGCTGTCCGGTGCGGAGATCTTCCGTACGTTTCACAACGATTCGCTGGCTGTCGGGGCGGGTGACGCGTTCGACGGGGCGCGGCACGCGGTGCGGGAGGTGCCGCCGATGCCGAGCAGGCCGGGGTTGTGGGACAACCTCACGTCGGCCGGCGGGGTCGGGCGGAGTTTCGAGAACCAGCTGCACCAGGTCAACGCCGCGAACGAGCTGAACGTGGCGGTGATGGAGCGGTACGAGCAGGCCACGTCCGGTGCCGAGGGTGGTTCGTCGGTCGGGTGGCCGGCGGAGGATGGTCCGTTAGCCGCTGAGCCGGCGTGGCCGGGTGATCCCGCGGCGGGCGGGGCGCGGGAGGATGCCGGGCGGACCAGGGAGCCGGTCGAGCCCGCTGGTCGGCAGGCGCCGAGGCACGCGGACTGGCCGGGCATGGACCAGGCCGAGCCGCCGGGGCAGGCCGGCCAGCCGAGCGGCCGTGGCCGACCGGCCAACGAACCGATGAGCCAGCCACGGCACGCCGAGCCGCCGGGCATGACGGCTGGTCCAGTGCCGATCGAGTCCCAGCGCAACGTCCCGTCTGTCAGGCCGGCCGAGTCGTCGGGTATGCCGGGTGGTTCGGTGCCGATCGAGTCGCAGTGGAATGCCCCGCCTGCCAGGTCGGCTGAGCCGCAGCGCGATGCCCTGCCTGGTGGTCCCGCGTCGGCTGAACCGCCGCGCAATGCGCCGCCCCCTGGCTCGATGTCGGCCGCGCGACAGCGCAACGCCCAACCGGCTGGCGCCCCGTCGGCTGAGTCACCGCGCCATGCTCCGCCAGCTGGTCAGCGTGGCGGTCCGGCCGCTGGCTCCCTGTCGGGTGAGCAGCCGCGCAACTCCGCGCCGGCTGGTCCCCTGTCGGCTCCGCCAGCAGGTCCGCCGCCGATGGAGCCGCAACGCAACGTCCAGTCATCCGGTCCCATGCCGGCTGGGCCGCCGCGTAACTCCGTGCCGGCTGGTCCCCCGCCGGGTGGACCGTCCCGCAACTCCCCGTCGGGCGGTCCGATGCCGGCTGACCTGCCGCGCAATGCCCAGCCGTCCGGTTCGATGCCGGGTGAGCCGCCGCGCAACGTCCAGCCGTCCGGGCCGATGCCGACCGAGCCGCCGCGCAACGTTCCGCCGCGCGGCGCCCCGCATGGCGCCCCCGCATTCCATACCCCACCACCCCAACGGCCGGCCCCCAGAAACCCGGTCGACCCACCCCACACCCGCCCACCGACCATGCCCACCCCGCCACCCGCCTTCGGCCCGGGAACGGCGAGTCCCATGGACCTCGGCGGCTTCGGTCCCCAGGGCGGCGGCGGGTTCGGTCCGGAAGGCGGCAACCACAGCTTCGTCGGTGGCTACGGCCCCCTCGAGACCCCGGGCGCCGACACCCCGGCAACCCCGGAGGCCCCTACCAGAAACCAGCGCGGCCGGGACCAGGACCGCCCGAGTTTCCTGCTCGAACCGGAGCCGCACGACACCTTCGGCTCCGACGCGGTCACCGCTCCGCCAGTGATCGGCGAATAGGCGCCGTGGTACTCGCCAGCCCACTCATCCTGTCCACCGAGGCACTCGCCCGCCTGGTCCGCGCCGAGAACCTCGGTGACCTGCACATCGCGCTGCGTCCGCTCGCCCGCTGGCGCCCGGCCCCGGTCAGGGAACGCCTGGAGACCGAGGACCGCGAGGAGTTCGCCCGCCTCGGCCTGCTCGACGCCCGCCATCGCCCCGACCCCGAACTGCTCGCCTCCCTCACCGCGCTCTGCCGTCCCGGCGCGGAGTTCTACGGCTGGATCAACGAGGGCGACAAGACCCGCTCCGTGCTGGCCGCGGCCACCGGCCGGGAGGCCGTCCTGGCCATCCGCGACGGCGACACCGTGATGGTCAACCAGATCCGCCCGGACGCCCTGCCCGAGGTCCTGGTCGCGCAGACCCCGGAGGTCCGCCCGGCCCGCGGCGACACCTTCACCGTGCTGCGCTCCGAACTGCTGTCCTCGGCGGGCGGGCGGCACCGCGCGGAGGCGTCCACCGAGGTCCGCGCCGTGCAGCAGGTCATCGCCCAGCCGACCACCGGCGGCGGTGAACTGTACGTCGCCGTGCGTGACCGGGCCGCTCGGCGTCGCGCGGTGCCCTACCCGCTGCGCTACGCCGACACCGAGGGCGGCCGCTGGCTCAACCACATGACCGACGCCCCCAACGGCGACCACCGCGTGCTCATCGCCCCGGCCACCCGCACCGACCTGGTCCGCAGGCTCCAGGACCTGCACCGCACCCTGCTCGGCTGACGACAGGCGCACCCGCCAGGCTCCCGACAACCGCAGCGAAGGGTCCCTTCACTGCACCACACGCAGCGAAGGGACCCTTCGCTGCGTGCCAATGGGGGGTGGGGACCTCACAGTTCTTGGGTCGTCCTTTGGTTGTGCACAGGTGATTCCCAGGCTGGCGGCCGACCGTGGCGGCATGACCGACAACCAGCCACCGCGTCCCGGCCGCCTCAGCCGCAACGCCGTCGCGCTCATCGCCGCCGCCGCGCTCGCCGCGGGCGGGGTCGGTGGGGCGGTCGGCGCCGTGCTCGGCGGCGGCGAGGACACCCCCACCGCCACCCCGGCCACCACCATCGCCGCCGGCAACACCCCGACCGACGTCAGTGACGTGGTCGCCAAGGTCGAGCAGAGCGTCGTCCAGGTCAACGTGCGCACGGCCAACGGCCAGCTCGTCGGCTCCGGCGTCGTGGTCGGCGTCGACGGCCGGATCCTCACCAACAACCACGTCGTCGCCGACCCCGGGCAGCTCACCGTGACCCTGGCCGACGGCCGCACGGTCGACGCGACCGTCGTGGCCACCGACCCGTCCGTCGACCTCGCGGTGATCCAGGCGAGCGGCGTCTCCGGCCTGACCGCGGCCACCCTCGCCGACTCCGACACGGTCAACGTCGGCGACGAGGTGATCGCCATCGGCGCGCCGGACGGGCTGCGCGGCACCGTGACCACCGGCATCGTCAGCGCGCTCGACCGCGAGGTCCGGGTACCGGCCGGCGAGCAGCAGAACCCGTTCCAGGTGCGCGGCCAGGACCAGACCGTCAGCTACCGCGCCATCCAGACCGACGCCTCGATCAACCAGGGCAACTCCGGCGGCCCGCTGTTCGACGCCGACGGCAGGGTGATCGGCATCAACTCGGCGATGTACTCGCCGGTGACCGGCCAGGACGGGTCAGCCGGCAGCGTCGGCATCGGGTTCGCCATCCCGAGCAACGATGCCAAGCAGGTGCTCGACCAGGTCTGACCCGCCGGCCACCACGCTCGCCCGCCGCGCTTCGGCCACCGCGACGTCCGCCCTGGTCAGCAGCCACGACACCCGCCGCACCCGCACCCGGGCCCGCCGGGCGGCCACCAACAGCGTGACCGCCCCGGCGAGCAGCGGCACGCTAAGAACGGCGGTCAGCACGGTGTAGCCGCACATCGGCCTGGACGCCGGCGTCGGTGAGGGTCTGGCGCACCCGGCCGATCAGCTTGCGGTGCACCACATCCCGCACCAGCCGAGGGGTCAGCGCGGTCAGTGGCCGGGTGAGCGCGCTCTGCTGGTGGGCCAGCTCGAACAGGTTCAGCAGTTCGACGGTGATCAGGTGGTGAGTCCCGGTGCCGAACGCGCCGGACAGCTCAGGGGGCAGCGCGTCGAGCCGGCCGGCGACCTCGGCCGACCGCGTCGCCAGCGCGTCGACCTCCGCCCGCAACCGCAGCACCTCCCGCACGGCGGCCGCCAGCACGCAGAGCCCGATGATCACCAGAACCAGACCGACGACCTGCATGCCAGGACACGCTACGGGACATAGGGTGCTGGGGTGACCAACGAGAGCTCATTCCTGCGCCGGCAGGCCAGGACCCAGCGGTTCACCCTCGGTACGCCACGCGGCTTCCAGGTCTCCCCGGACGGCCGGCGGGTGCTGTTCCTGCGCTCGGCCTCCGGTGAGGACCGCCAGCACATCCTCTGGCAACTCGACCTCGCCACCGGCACCGAGACCCGGCTCGCCGACCCGGCGCGGCTGCTCGGCGACGGCGAGGAGGAACTGTCGCCCCAGGAGCGCGCCCGGCGCGAGCGCAGCCGCGAGCAGGCGGGCGGGGTGGTCGGCAACGCCACCGACGACGCCGTGCTGGTCGCGGCGTTCGCCTTGTCCGGCAAGCTGTTCGTGGCCGACACGACCACCGGCACCGCCAGGGAGCTGCCCGCCGCGGCCGCCGTGGTCGACCCCCGGCCGGACCCGACAGGCACCCACGTCGCCTACGTGTCGGGCAGTTCGCTGCGGGTGATCGGGGTCGACGGCACCGGTGACCGCGCGCTGGCCGAGCCAGCGGGCGACAACCAGGCGTGCGGGGTGGCCGAGTTCCTCGCGGCCGAGGAGATGGGCCGCGCGCGCGGGTACTGGTGGTCACCGGACGGGACCCGGCTGTTGGTGGCGTTCACCGACAGCACGCCGGTGCGCCGCTGGCACATCGCCGACCCGGCCAACCCGGAGACCGAGCCGACTGTGGTCGCCTACCCGGCGGCCGGCACGGACAACGTCGAGGTGCGGCTCGCCGTCGTCGGGCTCGACGGCTCCCAGGTGGACGTCGACTGGGACCCCGTCGAGCTGCCCTACCTGGTCACCGTGCACTGGTCGGCGGGTGGGCCGCCGCTGATCGCGCTCCAGTCACGAGACCAGCGGCGGCTGCAGGTCCGCGCGGTCGACCAGGACACCGGCGCCACCGAGGTGCTGGCCGAGGAGACCGACGAGCAGTGGGTGGAGATCGTCCCCGGCGTGCCGGCGTGGACCGGGGACGGGCGGCTGGTCCGGGTCGCGGTCGCCGACGGCGCGAACCGGATCGTGGTGGACGGCAAGGAGATCACGCCGCCGGACCTGTTCGTGCGGTCGGTGCTCGACGTCGAGGACGACGTGCTGTTCACCGCGTCGGCCGAGGACCCGACCCAGGTACACGTCTACCGCGTCGGCGACACCGTCACTCGAGTGTCCACATCGGATGGTGTGCACGGCGCGGCCGGGCGGGGCGCGGTCACCGTGCTGTCGTCGTGGTCGCTCGACCGGTCCGGGCCGGCGGTCCGGGTGCTGCGCGGCACCGACGAGATCGCCACGATCGCCTCGCACGCCGTGGATCCCGGGGTGGTGCCCAAGCCGCACCTGCTGGTCCTCGGCGAGCGGAAGCTGCGGACCGCGATCGTCTACCCGACCGGACACGTGCCGGGCAGTCGTAAACTGCCGGTGCTGCTCGACCCCTACGGCGGCCCGCACGCGCAACGGGTGCTCGCCACCCGCAACGCCTACCTCGGCCCACAGTGGTTGGCCGACCAGGGTTTCGCGGTGCTCATCGCCGACGGCCGGGGCACGCCGGGGCGGGGATCGGTGTGGGAGCGGGAGATCGCGTGCAACCTCGCCGGCGCCACGCTCGACGACCAGGTCGACGCCCTGCACGCGGCGGCGGAACAGCACCGGGACCTCGATCTGTCCACTGTGGCCATTCGGGGCTGGTCCTACGGCGGCTACCTGGCCGCACTGGCGCTGTTGCGTCGCCCGGATGTCTTCCACGCCGCCATCGCCGGCGCGCCGGTCACCGACTGGCGGCTGTACGACACCCACTACAGCGAGCGCTACCTCGGCCATCCCGACGAGCAGCCGGACGTCTACGCCCGCAACTCGCTGCTCGACGACGCGCCGAACCTCAAGCGCCCCTTGCTGATCATCCACGGCCTGGCCGACGACAACGTGGTGGTCGCGCACTCGGTGCGGCTGTCGGCCGCGCTGGTCGCCGCCGGCCGGCCGCACGCGCTGCTGCCGCTGCCCGGGGTCACCCACATGACCCCGCAGGACGACGAGGTCGCGGAGAACTTCATGGCCATGCAGGTCGCCTGGCTCAAAGACGCGTTGGGAGTCGACCGGTGAGTGAACACAGCATCAAACGTTGGGGTATCACCCTGCCGTTGACCGGGGTCCCGCTGGCGGCCCACCGCGACCTGGTGCGCGAGCTGCTTGGCCTGGGCTACACCGACGTGTGGTCGGCCGAGACCGCGGGCACCGACGCGTTCACCCCGCTCGCGCTGGCCAACGAGTGGGCCCCCGGGTTACGGCTGGGCACCGCGATCGCGCCGATCTACACCAGAGGGCCCGGCCTGCTGGCGATGCAGGCGGCGACCATCGCCGAGCTGGCGCCCGGCCGGTTCGTCCTCGGGGTCGGCACGTCCACGCCGGCGATCGTGACCGGCTGGAACGCCGTGCCGTTCACCGAGCCCTACGCCCGCGCGCGGGACATCCTCCGGTTCCTGCGCACCGCACTGGTCGGCGACAAGGTCAGCGAGGATTACCCGACGTTCGCGGTGTCCAAGTTCCGGCTGGAGCGCCCGCCGACCCCGCCGCCGCCGATCCTGCTCGCCGCGCTGCGGCCGGGCATGCTCCGGCTGGCCGCGCGCGAGGCCGACGGCGCGATCACCAACTGGCTGGCGCCCGGCGACGTGCCCAAGGTCCGCGCCGAGCTCGGCGCGGCGGGCGAGCTGGTGGCCAGGATCTTCGTCTGCCCCACCGAGGACGCCGAGGCCGCGCGCGGCCTCGGCCGGTTGCTGATCAGCAGCTACCTGACCGTGCCGGTGTACGCGGCGTTCCACGACTGGCTCGGCCGGGGCGAGCTGCTCGCGCCGATGCACGAGGCCTGGGCGGCCGGCGACCGGGCGGCGGCGAACGCGGCGATCCCGGACTCGGTGGTCGACGACCTGATCGTGCACGGGCCGGTGGCGAAATGCCGGGAACGGATCGCGTCCTACATCGAGTCCGGACTGGACACCCCGGTGATCTCGGTACTGCCGACGGGCGCCGATCCGCTGCAGTTGGTGCGGTCGCTGGCGCCCTGACGGCCGCACGTAGTCTGACCCTAAGTTAGGTAAGCCTAAGAATGGGGTCAGATGATCGAGTCGGGCACCTCCACCGACGGGCACGCGCTCGCCGGTGGAGCCGCCGGCGCACAACGGGTGCGTCAGCTGGTTGGCGTGGCACTGGACGCGGTGGCCGAGGCGAGTGCCGCGCGCACCGGACCGATCCCGGCGGGCGGCCCGCCCGCGGTCGCGAGCGCGTTGGCCGACGCGCTCGGCAGCGCCGGGGTGTTACCCGAGCACGGGGTCGGCTCGGTGACCGCGCTCGGCGAGCTGACCAGGCTGCTCACCGCCGGCTCGGTCGACCCGGCACATCCCTGGTGCGCGGCGCACCTGCACGGCCCGACGCTCGCGGTGGCCGCCGCCGCGGACCTGGTGGCCAGCATGCTCAACCCCTCCATGGACTCCTGGGACCAGGCGCCGGTCGCCAGCGAGCTGGAACGCGAGCTGACCTCGGCCATCGCCCGGCTCTGCTATCCGGACGAGGTCGTGCCGGACGCGGTGATCACCAGCGGGGGCACCGAGTCCAACCTGCTCGGCCTGCTGCTGGCCAGGGAGGCGGGCGCCCGGCACGTCGTGCGGGGCCACACCGCGCACCACAGCGTCGACCGCGCGGCCTGGCTGCTCGGCCTGCCCACGCCGACGGTCATCGACCTCGAAGCGCCGGACCTGTCGCCGCTGCCGGCGCGGGCGGTGCTGGTGGCCACCGCCGGCACCACCGACACCGGCACCGTCGACCGACTGCCCGCGCTCGCCACCCTCGCCGAGCGGGCGGGCGCCTGGCTGCACGTGGATGCCTCCTACGGCGGCGCCCTGCTGTTCAGCGACCGGCTCGCGCCGGTGCTCGACGGGCTCACCCGCGCCGACTCGGTCGCCGTCGACCTGCACAAGTTCGGCTGGCAGCCGATCGCCGCCGGCCTGCTCACCACCCGGGAGCCGATCACCGCGCTGAACGTGCGGGCCGACTACCTCAACCCGGACGACGACATGGAGGCCGGGCTGCCCGACCTGCTCGGCCGATCGCTGCACACCTCCCGCAGGCCGGACGCGTTCAAGATCGCGGTCACCCTGCGGGCGCTTGGCCGGGTCGGCGTCGGTGAGCTGGTCGAGCGCTGCTGCCGGCGGGCCACCGAGCTGGCCGACGCGATCGACCACCACCCCGCGTTGCGGCTGTGGGGCAGGCCGATGCTGTCCACGGTGCTGTTCCGACCGGCCAACGCCACCGACGACCAGGCGGGGGACGTCGCGGTCGCCGAGGTCCGGCGGCGACTGCTGGATGACGGGCAGGCGGTGCTCGGCCGCGCCACGGTCGACGGCCGGGTGTGGCTGAAGCTGACCCTGCTCAACCCGGAGACCGACGAGGACAGCCACGCCGAGCTGCTCGAGCTCGTGGTCGCCGCCGCGGTCTCCCCGTGATCACGGCGGAACCGCTCGACCTGGCCGGCATCGGGATCGGCCCGGCCAACCTGTCCACCGCCGCGCTCGCCGACCCGGTCGACGGGCTGGCCACCGCGTTCTTCGAGCAGGGCGACCGGTTCCGCTGGCATCCGGGGCTGATGATCGACGGCACCTCGTTGCAGGTGCCCTTTCTCGCCGACCTGGTGTCCCTTGTGGACCCGACGAGCCGGTTGTCGTTCCTGGCCTACCTGCGGGACCGGGGGCGGCTGTTTCCCTTCTACTTCGCGGAGAGGTTCCACATCCCGAGGGCCGAGTACGACGACTACTGCGCCTGGGCCGCCGCGCGGCTGGACAGCTGTCGGTACGGCCAGCGGGTGCGGTCGGTGCGGTGGACGGGGACGGCGTTCGAGCTGGACATCGAGCCGGCCGGGAAGGTGTTGGCGCGCAACGTGGTGCTCGGCGTTGGCACCGTGCCGGTGCTGCCGGCGCCACTGGAACCCTTGGCCGGCACCAGGGTCGTGCACTCGGCGGACTACCTGCCGGCCCGCGAGCGGCTGATCGCCGCGCGGGACGTCACGATCGTCGGGTCGGGACAGTCCGGCGCCGAGGTGTTCCTCGACCTGCTGCGCGCGCGGCCGCCGGGCCACGGCACGCTGCGCTGGCTCACCCGCTCGGCCGCATACGCGCCGATGGAGTACTCCAAGCTCGGGCTGGAGCAGTTCACCCCGGACTACGTGCGGTTCTTCCACGGGCTCGCCGAGTCCACCCGCGACCGGCTGGTGCCCGCGCAGTGGCAGCTGTACAAGGCGATCAGCGCGGACACCATCGCCGAGATCTTCGACGAGCTGTACCGGCGCACGGTCGGCGGCGGCTGGCCGGCGGTGAGCCTGCGGCCGGGGGTGGCGGTCACCTCGGCCGCCGAGCGGGCCGGCCAGGTCGAGCTGTCGCTGCGGCACCTCGACCAGGACAGCACGGCCAGCGTGCGCACCGACGCGGTGGTGTGCGCGACCGGCTACCGCGAACGGGACACCACCGAGCTGCTCGCCCCGCTTGCCGGCCTGCTCGAACGCGACGCCGCGGGCCGGCTCGCGGTCGACGCCGACTACCGGGTGCGGCTGCGCGCGGGCGGCTCGCTGTTCGCGCAGAACGCCGAGCGGCACACCCACGGCGTCGGCGCGCCGGACCTCGGGCTGGTCGCCTGGCGCTCGGCGCGCATCCTGAACACGGTGTGCGGCCGGGAGGTCTACCCCCTACCCGACCGCACCGCGTTCACCACCTTCGGACTGGGGGAGGCGCTGTGAGACACCTTCTGTCAACCTCAGGATCGAGGTCACGCCGAGGGCTGCTCAACCGCGCCTCAGGGGAACGTGACGTAGACCAGCCACAAGTACGTGACCAGACAGCGCCCTCTGTCGCCAACGCGACCAGCACATTGAAATGCGGGGAGGCGGAACTATTATGAGCCAGGAAGCTTGGCGGGCGGCGGGATCGCTCGTGTTACACAAGATGCTCGGCGAGCTGAGCTACGAGGGGCTGCTCGAACCGGTCGCCGACGGCGACGGCTGGCTGCTCACGCTGCCGGCCGCCGGCTACCGGTTCCGCGCCCGGCGGGGCGCGTTCGAGTCCTGGCACGTCGAGCCGGGCAGCGCCACCCGCGACGGCGAGCAGGCGCACGACCCGAGGGTGCTCGTGGTCGACGCGCGGGAACGGTTGGGGCTCACCGGGTTGCGCCTTGCCGACGTGCTCGGCGAGCTGACCGCCACGGTCACCAACGAGGCGACCAGGCTGGCGAACGCACCGACCGCCGCCGAACTGTCCACACTGGACTACAACGTCGCCGACGGCCGGCTCACCGGGCACCCTCGGCTGGTGCTGAACAAGGGCCGGGTCGGCTTCTCGGCCACCGACCGCGAGCGCTACGCCCCGGAGGCCGGCCGCGCGTTCCCGCTGCGCTGGTTCGCCGTGCACCGCGAGCACGCGACGTTCCGCTGCGTGGCCGAGCTGACCGAGGAACGGCTGCTCACCGAGGAACTCGGCGAGCAGCTCTGGCGGCTGCGCGCCCCGCTGTCCGATCCGGACTCCTACGTGCTGGTCCCGGTGCACCCGTGGCAGGCCGACGAGATCATCGGCACGCTGTACGCCGGTGAGCTGGCCGACGGCGTGGTCGTGCCGCTCGGCGAGAGCGTGGACCACTACCGGCCACATCAGACCATCCGGACGCTGGCCAACATGTCCCGGCCCGACCGCAGGGACGTGAAGACCGCCGTCTCGGTGCGCAACACGCTGGTCTACAGAGGACTTGCCGCGGCCGCCACGCTGGCCGCGCCCGCGGTGACGACCTGGCTGCGGTCGATCGGCGACACGGATCCCCTGCTTGCCGGCTACCGGTTCGAGCTGCTCGGCGAGGTGGCGAGCGTCTCGGTCCGCCACCCGCTGCTCGGGCACCTCGACGAGCTGCCCTACCGGTTCCACGAGACGCTCGGCGCGCTGTGGCGCGAGCCGATCCTGGCGCGGCTCGGGCAGGGGGAGCGGGCGATCTCCTTCGCCGCGCTGCCCTATCGCGGCCACGACGGCGAGACCGTGCTCGGCAGGCTGATCCGGTCGTCCGGCATGGACACCGGGGCCTGGCTCGGCAGACTGCTCGACCTGCTGCTCACCCCGCTGCTGCACTGGCTGCTGCGCTACGGCGTCGGCTTCTGCCCGCACGGCCAGAACCTGATCCTGATCGCCGACGAGCACGGGACCCCGCTGCGGGTCGCGATCAAGGACTTCGCCCAGGGCGTCGACCTGCTCGACGAGGACCTGCCGGAGTACGCCGACCTCGCGCCGGAGGCGAACGCGGACATGCTGCGCTGGCCGGGACGGCTGCTCGCGCAGTCGCTGTTCAGCTCGGTGTTCGCCGGCCAGCTCCGGTTCTGGGCGGAGCTGCTGGTCGAGGACCTCGGCTACCCCCGGCCAGAGCTGTGGCGCCAGGTCCGCGAGCTGGTCGGCGGCTACCGCGACCAGCACCCCGAACTGGCCGCCAGGTTCGACGCCTGCCAGCTGTTCGCGCCCGACGTCGAGCGGGTCACGCTCAACCGGGAACACCTTGCCGGACAGGGCTTCGACAAGGTCGAGCGGGACGACGAGTTCGACGTCCGGTACGGCAGGGCGGCCAACCCGCTGGCCGGCCCCGATCCGGACGGCGCCTGGTGATCGCCCACCGGCGACCGCGCGGTCCGCGCACACTGGTCGAGCGCGCGGCGGCGGCCGCCGAGCTGACCTCGGCCCTGGTGGCCGAAGTGGACAGTGGGGCGGTGCGGTCGCTGGTGCTGCTGGTGCCCGACCAGCACGCCCGGTTCGCCGCGGTCGAGCTGGCGGCCCGGTTCTTCGTGGACACCGTGCTGGCGCACGGGTACGGCGTGTGCTCCTACGTGTTCGCCTGGGACCCGGCGCGCGAGCCGGTCGCCGCACCGGTGTTCGCGCCATACACCGCGACCTACGGCGACCTGCGGATGCGCCCGGACCTCGGCACCCTCGCGCCGCTGCCGGGAGCGCCGGGGACCTGGCTGGTGGTGTGCGACGTCGAGTGGCCGGACGGCGCCGCGGTGCCGATCGCGCCGAGGACCGCGCTGCGCGCACAGTTGGTCGCCGCGCAGGAGCTGGGCGTGGTGCCGTCGATCGGCATCGAGCACGAGGTCACGTTCACCGCCGAGTCCGGCGAGCCGCTGACCACCCGCGGCCTGGACTACGCCACCCTGGACGAGCTGCGCCCGCTGCTGACCGCCGTGCAGTCCGATGTGGACGAAGCGGGACTCGGGGTCGAGTCGCGCCGGGGCGAGTGTCATCCCGGCCAGTACGAGAGCGTGCTCGGTCACCGCGACGCGCTGGCCGCCTGTGACGACGCGATGCTGCAACAGCTGGTCATCCGCCGGGCGGCGACCGCGCGCGGCGTGCGCGCCGGCTACCTGGCCGCCGAGGCGACCGGGGCCGGCAGCTCCTGCCACGTGCACCTCTCGTTGTCCGATGTGGACGGTCAGCCGGTCGCGCTCGACCGGTTCGTCGCCGGCATCCTGCACGCGGCCGCCGACCTGACCGCGATCTGGGCGCCGACCTGGAACTCCTACGTCCGGCTGCGCACCGCGTCCTTCGCCCCGCGCGAGCTGCGGGTGGGCGTCGACGACCGCACCGCCGCGCTGCGGCTGGCCGGGTCCGGCGCGTCCCGGCGGGTCGAGGTGCGGTTCGCGGGCGCGGACGCCCAGGTGCACCTCGTGGTGGCCGCCGTGCTGGCCGCCGGCCTGCGCGGCCTGCGCGAGTCACTGCCCGAACCGAGGGCCGGCCGGCTGCACGACACGCCGGTGGCCGCCCGCCAGGCTCTGCACGAGTCCGAGCTGGCCCGCGACCTGCTCGGCGACGCCGTGGTGGACGCCAGGGTCGCCCTGCTCGACGAGGAGATCGCCGGCGCGCTCGACGCGGTCACCGACTGGCAACGCCGCCGCGGTGACCTCCGCGCCTGAAAAAACAAGCACGCTTGCTTGATACGGCCTTCCCGTGCCAGGGTGGAGCCGTGGTTGAGCTGACAGCGTTGGTCGCGGACCTGCGCGCCGAGGGCGCCGAGATCGACGGCATGGTCGCGGACCTGCCCGCCGACCGCTGGGCCAGCCCGACACCCGCGCCCGGCTGGAGCGTCGCGCACCAGGTCGCCCATCTGGCCTGGACCGACGAGCGCTCCCTGCTCGCGATCACCGACCCGGCCGCCTTCCACGCCGAGCTGACCGACGTCCTGGCCACCACCTCGGCCGACCAGCTGGACAAGGTGGTCGACCAGGAAGCCGACAAGGGCGCCCGCACCCCGCCGGCCGACCTGCTCGCCGACTGGCGCCGCGTGCGCACCGCGCTGGCCACCGCCATCGAGCAGGTGCCCGCCGGCAGCAAACTGCCCTGGTACGGCCCACCGATGTCGGCGGCCTCCATGGCCACCGCCCGGCTGATGGAGACCTGGGCCCACGGCAACGACCTCGCCGACGCGCTCGGCGTCACCCGCGAACCGACCGCCAGGCTCCGCCACGTCGCGCATATCGGCGTGCGCACCCGGGACTGGGCCTACCTCGTCCGCCAGCAGCCGCCACCGGCCGAGCCGTTCCGCGTCGAGCTCACCGCCCCCGACGGCGACCGCTGGACCTGGGGACCGGAGGACGCCACCCAGCGGGTCACCGGACCGGCACTGGACTTCTGCCTGCTGGTCACCCAGCGGGTCAACCGCGCCGACACCGCGCTGGCCGCCACCGGCGCCGAGGCCGACCGGTGGCTGGACATCGCGCAGGCCTTCGCCGGGCCGCCGGGTGCCGGGCGGGCGCCGCGATGATCCGGATCGGCAACGCCTCCGGCTTCTACGGCGACCGGTTCGCCGCGATGCGCGAACTGCTCACCGGCGGCGAACTCGACGTGCTCACCGGCGACTACCTCGCCGAGCTGACCATGCTCATCCTCGGCCGTGACCGGATGCGCGATGAGAACCGGGGCTATGCCCGCACGTTCCTGAGCCAGCTGGAGGACTGCCTCGGGCTGGCCGTCGACCGGGGTGTCCGGATCGTCACCAACGCCGGTGGGCTCAACCCGGCCGGCCTGGCCGCCGCGATCCGCGAGCTGGCGCGACGGCAGGGTCTCGCCGTCCAGGTGTCCCATGTGGAGGGTGACGACCTGGTCGGCGACGGCTTCCCCGGCGCGTTGACCGCCAACGCCTACCTCGGTTGCTGGGGCATCGTCGAGTGCCTGAACGCGGGCGCGGACATCGTGGTCACCGGCCGGGTCACCGACGCCGCACTGGTCGTCGGGCCGGCCGCGGCGCACTACGGCTGGGACCGCGACGATCTCGACGCGCTGGCCGGGGCCACGGTCGCCGGGCACGTCATCGAGTGCGGCACCCAGGCCACCGGCGGGAACTTCGCCTTCTTCACCGAACTCCCCGACCTGGTCCACCCTGGCTTCCCGATCGCCGAGGTCGCGGCCGACGGGTCGGCGGTCATCACCAAACACCGGGACACCGGCGGCGCGGTCACCGTCGACACGGTCAAGGCCCAGCTGCTCTACGAGATCGCCGGCCCGCGCTACCTCGGCCCGGACGTCACCAGCCGCTTCGACACCATCAGCCTGGCCGACGCCGGACCGGACCGGGTGGCGATCACCGGCGTGCGCGGCGAGGCGCCCCCGGAGACGGTCAAGGTGTGCGTGAACACCCTCGACGGGTTCCGCAACGCGTCCACGTTCGTCCTGTGTGGACTCGACATCGAGCGGAAGGCCGCGCTGGTCCGCCGCCAGCTCGACGCCGCCGTCGGCGCGGACGGTCTGCACTGGACCCTCGCGCGCACCGACCACCAGGACGCGGACACCGAGGAGACCGCGAGCGCGCTGCTGCACGTCACCATCAGGACGCCGGACGCCAAGCGGGCCAAGGCGTTCTCCCGCGCGGCGGTGGAACTCGCGCTCGGCTCCTATCCCGGCGCCACCATCACCGCGCCGCCCGGCGACGGCACGCCGGTGGGCGTCTACCGGCCGGACTACGTTGCCCAGCAGCGGATCGAGCAGGTCGCCGTGCTGCCGGACGGCACCCGCCGCCCGATCGCCCCGCCGACCGTGTTCTCCCAGATCACCACCGATCCGGTGGCAGACCCGGGATACGTGCCGGGACCGACCCGCCGGGTCCCGCTGGGCACGATCGTCGGCGCACGCTCCGGCGACAAGGGCGGCGACGCGAACGTCGGCGTGTGGGTGCGCGACCCGGCCGCCTATCCCTGGCTGGCGCACGAGCTGACCGTGGAGCGGCTGCGGGAGCTGTTGCCGGAGGCGGCGGACCTCGACATCGACCGCCACCCGCTGCCCAACCTCGGCGCGCTCAATTTCGTGCTGCACGGGCTGCTCGGGCAGGGCGTGGCCGCGTCCGTCCGGTTCGACCCGCAGGCCAAGTCGCTCGGTGAGTGGCTGCGCTCCCGGCACGTCGACATCCCGGAGGCGCTGCTGTGACCGATCCTTTTCGGACACCGGAGCGGATCGCGCTGCGCGAGACCACGCGCCGGTTCGTCGAGCGGGAGGTCCGCCCGCACCTGGACGAGTGGGAGCAGGCCGGCGAGCTGCCGCGCGAGCTGCACCGCCTGGCCGGGGAGCTCGGCCTGCTCGGCGCCGCCTTCCCGGAGTCGGTCGGCGGCGGGGGCGGCGACGTCCTCGACGCGCTGACCATCACCGAGGAGGTGCACTACGCCGGCGGCTCCGGCGGGCTGGTCGCCGGCCTGTTCACCTCGGGCATCGCCGTGCCGCACATCGTCACCGCCGGCGACCAGCGCCAGCACGACCGCTGGGCAAGGCCGACGCTGGCCGGGGAGCTGATCGGGGCGCTCGCGGTGACCGAGCCCGACGGCGGCTCGGACGTGGCGAACATCCGCACCACCGCCACGCGCGACGGCGAGCACTACGTGGTCAACGGCGCCAAGACGTTCATCACCTCGGGCTGTCGGGCCGACTTCGTCACCACCGTGGTGCGCACCGGCGGCGCGGGCGCGTCCGGCCTGTCGTTGCTGGTCGTCGAGCGCGGCACGCCCGGCTTCACGGTCACCCGCAGGCTGGACAAGATGGGGTGGCACTGCTCGGACACCGCCGAGTTGTCCTATGTGGACTGCCGGGTGCCGGTGGCGAACCTGATCGGCCAGGAGGGCGCCGGCTTCGCCCAGGTGGCCACCCACTTCGTGACCGAGCGGCTGGCGCTGGCTGTGCAGGCCTACGCCACCGCGCAGCGCGCCCTTGACCTGACCGTCGAGTGGTGCCGGCTGCGGGAGACCTTCGGCCGCCCGCTGATCTCCCGCCAGGTGGTGCGGCACAAGCTCACCGAGATGGCCCGCCAGGTCGACGTGGCCCGCACCTACACCCGCGACGTCGCCGTCCGGCACGCCGCCGGCGAGCAGGTGATCGCCAAGGCGTGCTTCGCCAAGAACACCGCGGTGGCGGCCGGTGAGTGGGTGGTCGACGAGGCCGTCCAGCTGCACGGCGGCCTCGGCTACCTCCGCGAGTCCGAAGTGGAACGCCACTACCGGGACATCCGGATCCTCGGCATCGGTGGCGGCACGACCGAGATCCTCACCGACCTGGCCGCGAAGGTACTTGGGTACACCACATGACCATGCTCCGCTCCACAGTAGACACCCGGTCGGCCGAGTACGGGGCGAACCGGGAGGCCATGCTGGCCAAGCTGGCCGAGATCGACGCCGAGCACGCCAAGGCGGTGGCCGGCGGCGGGGAGAAGTACGTCGACCGGCACCGGGCACGCGGCAAGCTGTTGGTCCGCGAGCGGATCGAGCTGCTGCTCGACCAGGACTCGCCGTTCCTCGAGCTGTCCCCGCTGGCCGCGTGGGGCAGCGACTACCGGGTCGGCGCCAGCATCGTCACCGGCATCGGGATCGTCGAGGGCGTCGAGTGTCTCGTCTGCGGCAGCGATCCGACGGTCAAGGGCGGGTCGAGCAACCCGTGGACGACCAAGAAGTCCTTCCGGGCGGCCGACATCGCCGCGCAGAACCGGCTGCCGACGATCAACCTCGTCGAGTCCGGCGGCGCGGACCTGCCGACGCAGAAGGAGATCTTCATCCCCGGCGGCCGGATCTTCCGCGACCTCACCAGGGCATCGGCCGCCGGCACGCCGACCGTCGCGCTGGTGTTCGGCAACTCGACCGCGGGTGGGGCCTACCTGCCCGGCATGTCCGACTACGTGGTGATGGTCAAGGAGCGCGCCAAGGTCTTCCTCGGCGGCCCGCCGCTGGTGAAGATGGCCACCGGCGAGGAGTCCGACGACGAGTCGCTCGGCGGCGCGGAGATGCACGCCCGCACCTCGGGCCTCGCCGACTACCTGGCCGCCGACGAACAGGACGCGATCCGCGTCGGCCGGCGGATCGTGGCCAGGCTCAACTGGCGCAAGCAGGGCCCGGCGCCGGCCAGCGACTACGGCGAGCCGCTGCACGACGCCGAGGACCTGCTCGGCATCGTGCCCACCGACCTGAAGATGCCGTTCGACCCGCGTGAGGTGATCGCCAGGGTCGTCGACGACTCCGACTTCGACGAGTTCAAACCCCTGTACGGCACCAGCCTGGTCACCGGCTGGGCGCGCGTCCACGGCTACCCGGTCGGCGTCCTGGCCAACGCGCGCGGGGTGCTGTTCAGCGAGGAGTCGCAGAAGGCGGCCCAGTTCATCCAGCTGGCCAACCAGATCGACACGCCGTTGCTGTTCCTGCACAACACCACCGGCTACATGGTCGGCAAGTCCTACGAACAGGGCGGCATCATCAAGCACGGCGCCATGATGATCAACGCGGTGGCCAACTCGAAGGTGCCGCACATCTCGATCCTGATGGGCGCCTCCTACGGCGCCGGGCACTACGGCATGTGCGGCCGGGCCTACGACCCGAGGTTCCTGTTCGCCTGGCCGAGCGCCAAGTCTGCGGTGATGGGACCCCAACAGCTCGCCGGTGTGCTGTCCATCGTGGCCAGAGGCGCCGCGGCGGCCAGAGGCCAGGAGTACAGCGAGGAGCACGACGCGGCCATGCGCGCCATGGTGGAGAACCAGATCGAGGCGGAGTCGCTGCCGATGTTCCTGTCCGGCATGCTCTACGACGACGGCATCATCGACCCCAGGGACACCAGGACCGTGCTCGGCCTGTGTCTCTCCACCGTCCACAACGGACCTGTCAGCGGCGCCGGTGGCTTCGGCGTCTTCCGGATGTGACGGCCGTGATCAGCACCCTGCTCGTCGCCAACCGAGGTGAGATCGCCCGCCGGGTGTTCCGCACCTGCCACACGCTGGGCATCGCCACGGTCGCGGTGTACTCCGACGCCGATGCGCACGCCCCACACGTGCTGGAAGCCGACACCGCCGTTCGCCTGCCGGGCAACACCTCGGCCGACACCTACCTGCGGGCCGACCTGATCATCGCCGCGGCGCGCGCGGCCGGCGCGGACGCGATCCACCCCGGCTACGGCTTCCTGTCGGAGAACGCGGACTTCGCCGCCGCGGTCGTGGCCGCCGGCCTCACCTGGGTCGGCCCGCCGCCGATGGCCATCGGGCTGATGGGCTCGAAGATCGAGGCCAAGCGGCTGATGGCCGAGGCCGGCGTGCCGGTGCTTGGTGAGCTGGCGCCCGACGCGGTCACCGAGGCCGACCTTCCGGTACTGGTCAAGGCATCCGCCGGCGGTGGCGGCCGGGGAATGCGGGTGGTGCGCACCCTCGACGAGCTGCGGTCCCAGGTGGACGGTGCGCGGGCCGAGGCGGCGTCCGCGTTCGGGGACGGCACGGTGTTCATCGAGCCGTACCTGGCCACCGGCCGGCACATCGAGGTGCAGGTCATGTGCGACGGCCACGGCACGGTGTGGGCGGTCGGCGAGCGCGAGTGCTCGATCCAGCGCCGGCACCAGAAGATCGTCGAGGAGTCGCCGTCGCCGCTGGCCGAGCGGCTGCCGGAGTTGCGCGCGGAGCTGTTCGCCGCGGCCCGTAGCGCGGCCAAGGCCATCGGCTACGTCGGTGCCGGCACCGTGGAGTTCCTCGTCGAGGAGACCGGGCGGTGCTACTTCCTGGAGATGAACACCCGCCTGCAGGTCGAGCACCCGGTCACCGAGTGCGTCACCGGGCTGGACCTGGTCGGCCTGCAACTGGGCATCGCCGAGGGCAGGCCGCTGCCGGCCGGGCCGCCGCCGTCGCTCGGGCACGCCATCGAGGTCCGGCTCTACGCCGAGGACCCGGCGGCGGACTGGCGGCCGAGCAGCGGCACCCTGCACCGGTTCGCGGTGCCCGGCGTGGCCGAGGAGTTCGCCGTCCCGCGCGGCACCGGCATCCGCCTGGACTCCGGTGTGGACAGTGGACAGCCGGTGAGCCCGTACTACGACCCCATGCTGGCCAAGGTGATCTCGGTGGCGCCGACCAGGGACGTGGCCGCCCGCGCGCTGGCCGCCGCGCTCACCCGCGCCAAGGTGCACGGCGTGACCACCAACCGCGACCTGCTGGTGCGCATCCTGACCAACGAGGCGTTCCTCGCCGGCGACACGGACACCGCGTTCTTCGACCGGCACGACCTCGCCACCCTGGCCACCCCGCTGGCCGACGAGCGGGCGGTGTCGCTGTCCGCGCTCGCCGCCGCGCTGGCCGACGCCGCCGCCAACCGGGCCGCCGCCACCGTGGCTGGACGGCTGCCAAGCGGGTGGCGCAACGTCGCGGCCCATCCCCAGCGCAAACGTTTCACCGTCGGGGAGACCGAGCACGAGGTGGCCTACCGGCTCACCCGCACCGGCCTTGCCGTCGACGGGCTGACCGGCGTGCGGCTCGTCGAGGCCACGCCGGACACCGTGGTGCTCGACGTCGACGGGCTGCGCCGGACCTTCACCGTGGCGCGCTATCCCGGGCTGTCCTGTGTGGACTCCCCGCTCGGGTCGGTCGCCCTGGTGCCCGTCGACCGCTTCCCCGATCTCACCGCCCAGGTCGCCGCCGGCTCGCTGCTCGCGCCGATGCCGGGCACGGTCGTGCGGGTCGCGGTCGAGCAGGGCGCGCGGGTGACCACCGGCCAACCGCTGTTGTGGCTGGAAGCCATGAAGATGCAGCATCAGATCAACGCCCCCGCCGACGGTGTGGTCACCGAGATCGGTGTCGGGCCGGGTGACCAGGTCGAGGTCGGCCGCGTGCTCGCGGTCGTCGACGCGGAGGAGACACGATGAACGCATTCACCGAGTCGGACGAGCGCACGGCGCTGCGGGCGGCGGTCGCCGACCTCGGGCGGCGCTACGGCGGCGAGTGGTTCCAGCGCAAGGCACGCGCCGGGGAGAAGACCACCGAGCTGTGGGACGAGGCCGCGAAGCTCGGCTACCTCGGGGTGAACGTGCCGGAGGAGTACGGCGGCGGGGGCGGCAACATCGGCGACCTGGCCGCGGTGTGCGAGGAACTGTCCGCCGCGGGCTGTGGGCTGCTGCTGATGGTGGTGTCCCCGGCGATCTGCGCGACGATCATCACCCGCTACGGCACCGACGACCAGAAGCGGACCTGGCTGCCCGGCTTCGCCGACGGGACGCTGCGGATGGCCTTCGCCATCACCGAGCCGGACGCGGGCTCCAACTCCCACAAGCTGACCACCACCGCCCGCCGCGACGGCGACCAATGGGTCCTCAGTGGACAGAAGGTGTTCATCTCCGGGGTGGACGAGGCGGCCGCGGTCATGGTCGTCGGCCGCAGCGAGGACGCGCGGACCGGCAAGCTCAAGCCCGCGCTGTTCATCGTGCCCACCGACACCCCCGGCCTGGAGTACCGGCCGGTGGAGATGGACATCATCTCGCCGGAGAAGCAGTTCCTGCTGTTCCTCGACGACGTGCGGCTGCCGGCCGACGCGCTGGTCGGCTCCGAGGACGCGGCGCTGAAGCAGCTGTTCGCCGGCCTCAACCCGGAGCGGATCATGGCGGCCTCCTTCGCCATCGGCATGGGCCGCTACGCGCTGGACAAGGCCGTGAGCTACGTCAACACCCGGCAGGTGTGGAGCACGCCGATCGGCGCGCACCAGGGGGTCGCGCACCCGCTGGCGGTGGCCAGGATCGAGCTGGAGCTGGCCAAGGTGATGACCCAGAAGGCCGCCGCGCTCTACGACGCCGGTGACGACGCCGGCGCGGGGGAGTCGGCGAACATGGCGAAGTACGCGGCGGCGGAGGCCTCGATCAAGGCGGTGGACGCGGCGGTGCAGGCGCACGGCGGCAACGGGCTGTCCGCCGAGTACGGTCTCGGTGCGCTGGTCACCGCCGCCAGGGTGAACCGGATCGCGCCGGTGAGCCGGGAGATGATCCTCAACTTCGTCGCCCAGAACACCCTTGGCCTGCCGAAGTCCTACTGAGACAGCGGAAGCCGGAAGGCAGCCCCGAGATGATCGGCGCGCGATTCGACGAGACGGGCGGAGAGTTCCCTATCCGCCGTAGCCAGAGAGCGGCCACCCAGCGATGACCGACGCCCTACGCGAGCCACGACAGGACCGCAGCCGCGCCACCCGCAAACGGTTGCTGGAGGCGGCGATCGAGTGTCTCGCCGAGGTCGGCTGGTCGGGCAGCACGGTCGCGGTGGTGGCCGAGCGCGCGGGGGTGTCCCGCGGCGCCGCCCAGCACCACTTCCCGACCAGGGAGGACCTGGTCACCTCGGCGGTGGAGTACGTGTGCCAGGAGCGCCTGACCCGGTTGCGCGCGCACGCGGTGGACCTGCCGACCGGTCCTGGGCGCACCCAGGCGGTGATCGACATGGTCGAGCACATGTACACCGGCCCGGTGTTCCACGCGGCGATCCACCTGTGGGTCGCCGCGACCTCCGACGAGCGGCTGCGCGAGCGGGTGCTGGTGCTGGAGGCGCGGGTCGGCCGGGAGACCCACCGGGTCGCCATCGAGTTGCTCGGGGTGGACGAGTCGGTGCCGGGGGTGCGGGAGACCGTGCAGGCCACGCTGGACCTGGCGCGCGGGTTGGGGCTGGCCAACCTGCTCAGCGACGACAGCCGCCGGCGCGCGGGAGTGCTGCGGCAATGGGCGACGATGCTGGACGCCGCGGTCGCCAATGCGCGTACCGCGTGACTTGACATCCGGGTAATAATCGTAGGACCGACAATTTCAGCTACGTCGGAAATGTCGAATGCGGCGATTATAACGGATGAGGGGCTCTTTTGTCAAAGGCAGTGTCCGGGGCTCGAGGGACGAAGAAATGGCACGACATCGAGCTCGCCGCCGAACGTCAGCACATCGCGTTTCTGTACCGCAGGCTCGACGCCGAACGGGCCGAGGCGCACGGTGAGATGACCGGCGTGCTGGCCAACACGTCCAGTGAGACCACCGAGGATCTGTGGCAGCGCGAGGTCGCGACCAGCGCGTTGTCCGCCAGGCTCGGTCGGCTGCGGGTGGCCGACAGCGGGCTGTGCTTCGGCCGGCTCGACCGCGGCTCAGGCGAACAGCTGTATATCGGTCGAATCGGATTGTTCGACGAGGAAGACGATTACCGGCCGTTGCTCACGGATTGGCGTGCGCCCGTCGCCCGGCCATTTTACACGGCCACCGCCGCTAATACCGAGGGGGTAACCCGCCGTCGGCATTTCCGCACGCGTGACCGCCGGGTGCTCGATTTCCACGACGACGTTCTCGACCACGGTGTCGCCGACGGCGACGAGGCCCTGCTGTCCGCGCTCAACGCCCCGCGCGCGGACACCATGGGCGACATCGTGGCCACCATCCAGGCCGAGCAGGACGAGATCATCCGGCTCGGGCACACCGGCGTGGTGGTCATCGACGGCGGCCCCGGCACCGGCAAGACCGTCGTCGCGCTGCACCGGGTGGCCTACCTGCTCTACGCCCACCGCGAGCGGATGTCCCGGCGCGGCGTGCTGATCATCGGCCCCAACACCGGCTTCCTGCGCTACATCGGCGAGGTGCTGCCCTCCCTCGGCGAGACCGACGCGGTGTTCGCCACCCCGGGGGAACTGCACCCCGGGCTGGAGACCAGCGTCGCCGACCCCACGGACGGCAGACGGGTCAAGGGCGGCCTGAAGATGGTCGAGGTGCTGCGGGCGGCCGTCGCCGACCGGCAGGAGCTGCCAGAGACGCCGATCGAGATCGAGCTGGACGACGTCACCGTGGAGATCGACGCCACGGTCGCGGCCAGGGCTCGCGCGCGGGCGCGCGCGACCGGCGTGCGGCACAACCAGGCCCGCCCGGTGTTCCGCGACTCGCTGATCATCGACCTGGCCGAGCAGGCGGTCGACCGCATCGGCGGCGACTGGCTGGACACCCGGGAGGTGCCGGAGCTGGCCGGCGACCTGCGGGCCGACGTCCGCTCGGAGCTGTCGCGCAGCCGGGCGCTGTCGGTCGCGGTGAACACCCTGTGGCCCCGGCTGACCCCCTACGGCCTGCTGGTGGAGCTGTACGGCTCGACCGAGCGGCTGGCCACCGCGTGCGACGGCATCCTCGAGCCGGCCGACCGGGACGCGCTGCACCGCGAGGCCGGGTCGGCCTGGACGGTGTCCGACGTCCCGCTGCTCGACGAGGCCATCGAGCTGATCGGCCCGCTGACCAGGGACGACAGCGTGGCCGAGCGGCTGCGGCGGGCGGAGGCACGCTACGCGCGCGGCGTGCTGGACATCCTGGACACCGAGGAGGACCCCGACGGCGAGGTGCTGCGCGCGGTCGACCTGATCGACTCCGAGCGGCTGGCCGAGCGCCAGGAGGAGCGCGACCACCGGACGCTGGCCGAGCGGGCCGCCGCCGACCGGGAGTGGACCTACGGCCACGTCGTGGTCGACGAGGCGCAGGAGCTGTCCGAAATGGACTGGCGGGTGGTGATGCGCCGCTGCCCGAGCAGGTCCATGACCATCGTCGGCGACCTGGCCCAGCGCGAGTCCCCGGCCGGGGCGAAGACGTGGGCGCAGATGCTGGAGTCCTACGTCCCCGGCCGCTGGACCTACCGCCAGCTGACCATCAACTACCGCATGCCGGCGGAGATCATGGACGTCGCCGGCCGCGTGCTGTCCATCATGGACCCGTCGCTGCGGCCGCCGAAGTCGGTGCGCAGCACCGGCGTCCGCCCGTGGTCGCGGCACAGCACCCCGGACGAGCTGGCCGAGGTGATCCGCGCCGAGCTCGCGTCCGACCCGGGAACCGAGGGCACCGTGGCGGTGATCGCGCCCGAAGGCCTCGACCTGGACGTCGGCCACCCCGTCATCACCCCCCGCGCGGCCAAGGGACTCGAGTACGACGCGGTGCTGATCGTCGAGCCGCACCGGATCCTGGCCGCCGACCCCGCCGGTCCGGCCGACCTCTACGTGGCGCTCACCAGGGCCACCCAGCGCCTCGGCCTGATCCACACCGCGCCCCTGCCACCGGAGCTGGTCCCGGTGGTCAGCGCCGCCGGAGGGTGATCGGCAGCCCGTCCTTGGGCAGCGGCAGAGCGGTCGGGTCCCAGCGGACGTGGTAGTCCGCCGGGACCGACCACTCGAAGCGCCGGACCAGCTCGTGGGCCAGGGTCTTCACCTCGTAGGTGCCGAAGTGCATGCCGATGCACTTGTGCACCCCGCCGCCGAAGGGCATGTACGCGAACCGGTGTGACCGGTCCTCCCGCCGGTCCTCGCCGAAGCGCTCCGGGTCGAAGCGGTAGGGATCCGACCAGTACTCCGGCAGCATGTGGTTGAGCCAGGACAGCGTGGAGACGATCACCCCGGCCGGCACGTGGTGGCCGAGCAGCTCGGTGTCCTTCACCGTCCGGCGCACCATCCACGGCACCGGCGCCACCAGCCGCATCGACTCCTTGAGCACCAGGTCCAGCGCCGGCAGCCGGTGCAGCGACTCGACGGTCACCGGCTCGTCCCCCAGCGCGAGCGACTCGGCGCGGACCAGGTCCTGCCACTCGGGATGCTTGCCGAGGTAGTAGACCAGCGCCGAGGTCGCGATGGTGGACGTGTCGTGGGCCGCCATCATCAGGAAGATCATGTGGTTGACCACGTCGGCGTCGGTGAACGTCTCGCCCTCGTCGGTCTTCGCGTGGCACAGCGCGGCGAACAGGTCCTCGGAGTCCGACGCGCGCTTGGCCGGCAGCGCGGCGCGGAAGTACTCCTCCAGCACGCGCCGGCCGCGCAGCCCGGCACCCCACCGGCCGACCGGCAGCCGGACCAGCGCGGTACCCGCGCGGACGGTGTCGATGAACGCCCGGACCACCCGGTCGTTGTCGGCGCCGACCGAGCCGGCCATGAAGACCTTCGTCGCCACGTCCAGGGTGAGCTGTTTGAGCGAGGGGTACACGGGAAAGCCCGTTCCCGGCCGCCATTCGTCCAAACCGGACCGAACGACCCCGCTGACCTGGCCGAGGTACCCGGAGAGCCGCTCGGCGGTGAACGCCAGCTGCATCAGCCTGCGGTGGTGGATGTGCTCGTCGAAGTCCAGCAACATCAGGCCCCGGTTGAAGAACGGGCCGATGAAGTACTCCCAGCCCTGCTGGGAGTAGGCCTTGTCCTTGTTCGTCAGCACGACCTGGGTGGCCTCCGGCCCGGCCGCGGCCACCATCCGCACGCCGAACGCGCGTGCCCAGGACACCGGGCCGTGCTCGGCGTAGCGCTTCATCACGTAGTCGAGCCCCAGCCGCAGGAACTCGACCCCGTGCCCGACCACCGGCAGTCCGGCGTCCCCGGGGACGGGCAGCAACCCGCTGCCGGCTGGTGGCGCGGCGAGGTCGCGGTTGGGCCACTCCCGGTCGAACAGCCACTGGTCCAACGGGTTGCGGTCGATGGCATACGGCGGACGGACCACTGTGGACATTGCGCGCACCTACTTCCTTGCGGACAGCACGGTCACCGCGAGTGAGGTGAGCTCGGCGGCGATCCGCGGGCGGGTGACGATGCGTGGCGTGCGGGCGAGGTCGTTGACGACGGTCAGCGCGGCGTGCACGGTGACCCTGGCGTCCGGTTCGGCCAGTTCGGGGGTGATCGTGCGGACCAGGCGGATCCAGTGCGCCACGTAGTCCCGCTGCACCCGGACCAGCTCCTTGCGGTCCCGGTCGGGCAGGTTGGCCAGCTCGCCGGCGAAGGTCGCCATCAGGTTGTCCGACCGCAACACGGTGTCCACATAGGACTCAGCGAGCCGGCCGATGGCGTCCTGGGGGTCGGTCGCGTCGCCGATGGCGGCCTTCGCGCTGCGCGCCAGCCGCTCGCCCATCCGGTAGCCGGCGGCCACCAGGATCGCCGCCTTGCCGGGGAAGTACCGGTAGATGCTCGGGCCGGCGATGCCGGCGGCGGCGCCGATGTCCTCCATGGACACCGCGTGGTACCCGCGGTCGCGGAACAGCCGGGTGGCCGCGGCGAGCAGCTCGGCCCGCCGGGAGGGCGGCGTGGCGACCCGCTGCCAGGACGCGAGCGCGACGGGCGCGGGCGCCGCGGTGTCGGTGAGTCCCGGCCAGTCGAGCACCGCCTGCGCCAGGTCGGCCAGCAGCGCCTCGAACCGGCGCCGGGGCGGGCTGACGTGGTGCACCGAGACGCTGCCGAACACGCTCAACGCCGCCCAGCACAGCAGCTCGGTCGTGGACGCCGACAGGTCCGGCCGCACGTCGCGCAGCGCGCGGCCCCACTGGCCCATCAGCTCCCCGCCGCGGCGGCGGATCCTGTGCTGGTCGGCCCGGTCGAGGTGGCGGCCCTCCCAGCGCCACAGCGCGGTCACCTCGCGCCGTTCCACGGCCAGCCCCGCGACCGCGCGCAGCAGGCCGGACACCTGGTCGGCCGGCGTGCCCGGCGCGGTCAGCGCCTCCGTGGCGGTCAGCCCGAACACGTCCATACCGGACAGCAGCACGTGCGCCAGGATGTCCTGTTTGCCGCGAAAATGTCGGTAGACCGCGGGGCCGGTCACTCCGGCCGCCGCGGCGATGTCGTTGACGCCGACCTGGTGGTAGCCGTGTTTGCCGAACAGGTCAGCCGCCGACTCGGCCAGCTGTGCCTTCCGGTTGCGCGGCCGGCGGGCCGGCGTGCGTTCGGTCGCCGTCAACTCCGATCCTCCCCGGCGTGCAGCGTCACCAGCGACGGTAATCGAGGTCAGCGCTGTTGACAACGAGCCAACTCGGCCAACAAGTGAATCACGATTCGCGTTCGGCGATGACTGCTGTTGCCTGCGCCACTCTCGTGGGCCCGGTCGTTGACAACGGCGTGAGAGGTGCCACGATGTGAATGAGGATTAGCGGCAGGAGAGGACCCTGAGCGTGCCTACCGAAGCATTCGTCTACGACGCGATCCGGACCCCGCGAGGGCGGGGTAAGAACACCGGATCGCTGCACGGAACCAAGCCGATCTCGCTGGTCGTTGGCCTCATCGACGAGCTGCGCAAGCGCAACCCCACCCTGGACGTCGACCGGGTGTCGGACCTGCTGCTCGGCGTGGTCACCCCGATCGGCGACCAGGGCAGCGACATCGCCAAGACCGCGGCCATCGCCGCCGGCCTGCCCGACACCGTGGGGGGCGTGCAGCTCAACCGCTTCTGCGCCTCCGGCCTCGAGGCGGTCAACATCGCCGCGCAGAAGGTCCGCGCCGGCTGGGACGAGGTCGTCATCGGCGGCGGCGTGGAGTCGATGTCCAGAGTCAAGATGGGCACCGACGGCGGCGCGTGGGCCATGGACCCGGTCACCGCCTACGACACCTACTTCGTGCCCCAGGGTGTCGGCGCCGACCTGATCGCCACCATCGAGGGCTTCTCCCGCGAGGACGTCGACGGCTACGCGGTGTCCTCCCAGCAGCGCGCCGCCAAGGCGTGGGCCGGCGGCTACTTCGACCGGTCGGTCGTGCCGGTCGTCGACCAGAACGGCCTGGTCGTGCTGGACCGGGACGAGCACCTGCGCCCGGAGTCCACTGTGGAGTCGCTGGGCAAGCTGCCGGCGTCGTTCGCGGCGATCGGCGAGATGGGCGGCTTCGACGCGGTGGCGCTGCAGAAGTACCACCACGTCGAGACGATCGACCACGTGCACTCGCCTGGCAACTCGTCGGGCATCGTCGACGGCGCCGCGCTGGTGCTGGTCGCGAGCGAGGCGGCCGGCACCGAGATGGGCCTGACCCCCCGGGCGCGGATCGCGGCCACCGCGACCTCCGGCGCCGACGCGACGATCATGCTCACCGGCCCGATCCCGGCCACCGAGAAGCTGCTCGCGCAGACCGGCCTGACCGTCGATGACATCGACCTGTTCGAGCTGAACGAGGCGTTCGCGTCGGTGGTGCTCAACTACCAGCGCAAGCTCGGCATCCCGAGTGAGAAGCTCAACGTCAACGGCGGCGCCATCGCCATGGGCCACCCGCTCGGCGCGACCGGCGCGATGATCCTGGGCACCATGGTCGACGAGCTCGAGCGCCGTCAGGCCCGCAGGGCGCTGGTCACCCTGTGCATCGGTGGCGGCATGGGTGTCGCGACCCTGATCGAGCGCGTCTGAGTACGGATCTCCTGAGCGACAAAGGAAAGACACTCAATGACTGAGAGCAACACGATCCGCTGGGAGAAGGACGCGGACGGCATCGTCGTGCTGACCATGGACGATCCCGACCACTCGGCGAACACGATGAACACCGCCTACCTCGCGTCCATGGACACGGTCCTCGACCGGCTCGTGGCGGAGAAGGACGAGGTCACCGGCGTGGTCGTCACCTCGGCCAAGAAGACGTTCTTCGCCGGCGGCGACCTCAACGTGATGGCCAAGGCGGGCCCGGACGACGTCCAGATGGCGTTCGACGCCGTCACCAGAATGAAGTCACAGCTGCGTCGGCTGGAGACCATCGGCCGGCCGGTCGTGGCCGCGATCAACGGCGCCGCGCTCGGTGGCGGCTGCGAGATCGCCCTGGCCTGTCACCGCCGGATCGCCGCGGACGTCAAGGGCTCGCAGATCGGCACCCCGGAGGTCTCCCTCGGGCTGCTGCCAGGCGGCGGCGGGGTCACCCGCACCGTGCGGCTGCTCGGCATCCAGAACGCGTTGCTGAACGTGCTTTTGCAGGGGCAGCGGCACAAGCCGGCCAAGGCGCTGGAGGTCGGCCTGATCGACGAGCTCGTGTCCACTGTGGACGACTTGCTGCCGAAGGCCAAGGAGTGGATCAGGGCCAACCCGGACGCGGTACAGCCGTGGGACGTCAAGGGATTCAAGATCCCCGGCGGCACGCCGTCCAGCCCGGCGTTCGCGGCCAACCTGCCGGCGTTCCCGGCCAACCTGCGCAAGCAGCTCAAGGGCGCGAACATGCCAGCGCCCAAGGCGATCCTGGCCGCGGCGATCGAGGGCGCGCAGGTCGACTTCGAGACCGCGCAGGTGATCGAGTCGCGCTACCTGGTCGAGCTGGTCACCGGGCCGGTCTCGAAGAACATGATCAAGGCGTTCTTCTTCGACCTGCAGCACATCAACTCCGGCGGCTCCCGG
Source organism: Actinophytocola sediminis (assembly GCF_054779715.1). Taxonomy (NCBI): domain Bacteria; kingdom Bacillati; phylum Actinomycetota; class Actinomycetes; order Pseudonocardiales; family Pseudonocardiaceae; genus Actinophytocola; species Actinophytocola sediminis. The sequence goes on from NZ_BAAGXS010000025.1 coordinate 86,949, forward strand.
CCGGACGGCTTCGAGAAGTACACCGCGCGCAAGATCGGCGTGCTCGGCGCCGGCATGATGGGCGCCGGCATCGCCTACGTGTGTGCCAGGGGCGGCATGGAGGTCGTGCTCAAGGACGTCACCGCCGAGGCGGCGACCAAGGGCCGGGACTACTCGGTCAAGCTGTGCGAGAAGGCGGTCTCCCGGGGCAGGACCACCCAGGAGAAGGCCGACGAGATCCTGGGCCGCATCCTGGCCACCGACCGGCCGGAGGACCTGGCCGGCTGTGATCTGGTGATCGAGGCGGTGTTCGAGAGCCAGGAGCTCAAGCACAAGGTGTTCGCCGAGATCGAGCACATCGTCGAGCCGGACGCGCTGCTCGCCTCGAACACCTCGACGCTGCCGATCACCGGCCTCGCCGAGGGGGTGAAGCGGCAGGAGGACTTCATCGGCCTGCACTTCTTCTCGCCGGTGGACAAGATGCCGCTGCTGGAGATCATCGTCGGCGACCGGACCAGCGACGCCACGCTGGCCAAGGCGTTCGACGTGGCGCAGCAGATCAAGAAGACGCCGATCGTGGTCAACGACTCCCGAGGGTTCTTCACCAGCCGGGTGATCGGCACGTTCCTCAACGAGGCCATCGCGATGGTCGCCGAGGGCGCGCACCCGGCGTCGGTGGAGCAGGCGGGTTCGCAGGCCGGGTACCCGGCGCCGCCGCTGCAGCTGATGGACGAGCTGACGCTGACCCTGCCGCAGAAGATCCGCAAGGAGACCAAGGCGGGCGTCGAGGCGGCCGGTGGCACGTGGGTGGTGCACCCGTCGGAGCCGTTCGTGGACCGGATGGTCGAGGAGTTCGGCCGCAAGGGCCGGTCATCGGGCGCCGGGTTCTACGACTACGACGACGCTGGCAAGCGGACCCGGCTGTGGCCGGGACTGGTGGAGCACTTCACCGATCCCGGGCACGAGCTCCCGTTCGTGGACATGCAGGAGCGGATGCTCTTCGCCGAGGCGCTGGAGACGGTGAAGTGCTTCGATGAGGGCGTGCTGCGGTCGGTGCCGGACGCGAACATCGGGTCCATCATGGGCATCGGGTTCCCACCGTGGACCGGCGGCGTGATCCAGTACATCAACAACTACGAGGGCGGCATCGCCGGCTTCGTCGCCCGCGCCAACGAACTGGCCGACCGCTACGGCGACCAGTTCCGGCCGCCGGCCTCCCTGGTGGCGAAGGCGGAAAAGGGCGAGATCATCGAGTAAGCCAAGCACAGGTGAGTTCGCCGAACGGGCGTTGGCCGCACGCGGTCGACGCCCGTTCGGCGTGCACGGGTGAATTCTTTTCCGGGATTGGCATCCGGGTGATTGTGGTGGCTTTCTGGTCAGGTGGGATCGCGGAGGGTGAGTGCTGGCGCTACCGTCGGAGGCCGAGGGCTGATGGTGGGGGTGTGCGTGGTGTGGGCCGATTTCGGGTTCGCGGAGAATCCCTATGCGACCGAACCGATCCCGGCAAGCGAGGAGGGCGACGAGCTGCTCGTCGGCCGGGACGCGGAGATCAGGTATCTGGAGGCCCGTATTCAGGACTCCGGCGCGCATCCCACGCTGGAGGGCGACAACGGCGTCGGCAAGACCAGCCTGATCTCGGTCGTCTGTTACCGCCTGCGCAACGACGTCGGCGGCCGCGCGGCGACGGTCTTCCTGCCGGCGATCGACGACGCTTTCCAACTGCTGCCCGGTGACACCCCGGACCTGTTCGTCAAACGGGTCTATCTGCGGATCGCGTCCACGATCGTCGCCGAGCACGATTTCCTCAAGGAACGCGGCCTGCGGGTGCCCAACATCGGCGACGTCCGCTCCTGGCTCAACTCGCCGGTGGTCAGGGGTTGGGGTGCCTCGCTGTCGCTGCTCGGCCAGGGCGGCAGTCTCAGCCGCAGCCAGTCGGCGAACACCTCGCCCGGGTTCACCGACGCCGGCCTGCTGGACATGGTCAACCGCTGGCTGCGGCAGCTGTTTCCCAGCTCGCAGTCCGGCGGGTTCATCTGCGTGATCGACAACCTCGAACTGCTGGAGACCACGCTCGGCGCGCGGACGCTGCTGGAGGCCATCCGCGACCCGCTGTTCAACCGGCGGGGCCTGCGCTGGATCCTGTGCGGCGCCCGCGGCATCATGCGCACCAGCGCGGCCTCCCCCCGGCTGTCCGGGCGGATCGCCGAGCCCATGGAGGTCCGGCCGATCTCCGATCGCTTCGTGGAGGCGGCGATCGAGCGGCGGATCGCGCGGTTCCGGATCAACGAGGACGCCGTCGCGCCGGTCGGCCCGTACTCGTTCCGGCTGCTCTACGACATCCTCAACCGCAACCTGCGGGAGGCGTTCCGCTTCGCCGAGGACTTCGCGTTCTGGCTCTACGGCGAGGGGGAGACCGCCGGCACCACGGCCACCTTCGACGCGTTGTTCCAGATCTGGCTGGCCACCTGTGCCGATCAGCACAACGCCGACACCCAGCTCGGCAAGCGCGCCTGGCAGGTCTTCGACCAGCTGTCCGACCGGGGCGGCTCGTGCTCGCCGAGCGACTACCGGTCCTTCGGCTTCAACGCGCAGAACGTGATGCGCTCGCACATCAAGGCCCTCGAAGCGGAGAACCTGGTCACCACGACCCTGCACGACGAGAGCGACAAGCGGCGCAAGACGATCGTGATGACCTCGCGTGGCTGGCTGGTGCACTACGCCAGGTGCGGCTACCGGGCACCGCGGCCGGTCAGCCAGGTGGGGAGAGGTGTCTGATCCGGCCGGGGACGCCGGGGCGGGTCTGCCAGGGGTGCGGGCCGGACAGCGGGCGGTACTCGACGCCCATGGCGTCCAGGCGGGGTAGGTGGTGGTGCGCCAGCCGGTGCTCGAACTCGGTCAGGGAACGGTCTTTCTCGGGTGACCACACGACTTCCGCGAACGCCGCCAGCCGGGGGAAGGCCGCGTAGTCCACCCGCCGGGCGCTGTCCAGGTGCTCGGTCCACACCTGGGCCTGCGCACCGAGCACCCGGTCCCGCGCGTCGCCGGGCAGTCCGGCGGGGATCGGCTCGTAGCCGTACACGTCGGCCAGGGTGTGCCGGTAGCCGACCGGGATCGGCTCGTCGGGATGGTCGGACTGGCGGTGGTCGAGGTAGACGTGCTGCTCGGGGCACATCACCACGTCGTGGCCGGCGGTCGCGGCGGCGATGCCGGCCGCTTCGCCCCGCCAGCTGGCGATGATCGTTCCCGGCGGTACCTCGCCGCTGTCGAGCAGCTCGTCCCAGCCGAGCGCGCGCCGGCCCAGCGTGGCCAGGTGTGCGGCGATCCGCGCGACGAACCAGCCGTGCAGGTGCGCCGGCGACGGCAGGCCGAGATCGGCCGCCCGTTGCCGGGCCGTGGGGCTGGCTATCCACTGAGTCGGGGGCACCTCGTCGCCGCCGACGCAGAGTACGGGGGACGGGAACACCGACGCCACGTGGCTGAAGACCCGTTGGTAGAACTCGACTGTCTCGTCGGCGGCGTTCAGCACGTGCTCGCTGATGCCCCAGGCGGTGCGCACCGGCAGCTGCTCCCCGGTGACGCCAAGCGCGGGGTAGGCGGCGATCGCGGCCTGGCTGTGGCCGGGCACGTCCACCTCCGGCACCACGGTGATGTGCCGCCGTGCGGCGTAGGCGGCGATCTCCTTGAGGTCCTCAGTGGAGTAGAAGCCGCCGTGCGGGCGGCCGTCGTGTTCGGTTGTGCCGTCGGGTGGGCGGCCGGTCCACGAGCCGTGCCGCCAGGCGCCGACCTCGGTCAGTCGCGGGTAGTCGGGGATCTCGATGCGCCAGCCCTGGTCGTCGGTCAGGTGGAGGTGCAGCACGTTGAGCCGGTGGGCGGCCATCAGGTCGATGAACCGGAACACGCCCGCCTTGGGCATGAAGTGCCGGGCGACGTCCAGCAGGCATCCCCGCCACGCGAACCGTGGATGGTCCTCGATCTGTCCACACGGGAGGATCCACTGTCCGGTGTGGATGTTGGCCGCCCTGGCCGCGTCCGGGCCGAGTAGTTGGCGCAGCGCGCCTTCGGCGTAGTACGCGCCGGCCTGGTCCGCGGCGACCGTGGTGACCGCGGCGGGCGTGATCGTGATCCGGAAACCCGCTGGCTCGGGCACCGCCCTGGGGTCGATGGTGAGCACTGTGGACACGGTGGTGGGGATCTCGGCGGAGTCGAAGCGGTAGGTCCCGCCGGCCGGCCAGACCCGCACGGGCCGGGGGAGCAGTACGTCGAACGGAGTCATCGGCTCATCCCTTGATCGCGCCCCCGATGCCGGAGACCAGATGGCGTTGCACGGCGACGAAGAACACCAGCACCGGGATGGTCATCAGCGTCGCCCCGGCCATGATCGCGCCCCAGTCCTGTTCCTCCGGCTTGAAGAACACCAGCAGTCCCAACGGGAGCGTGCGGTTGTCGGTGCCGGAGATGAGGAACGTCTTGGCGAACAGGAAGTCGTTCCAGGCGTGGATGAACGACAGCACGCTGGCCGCGACCAGACCCGGCGCCACCAACGGGAACAACACCTGCCAGGTGAACCGGAACCGGGACGCGCCGTCCAGCGCCGCCGCCTCCTCGAGCTCGACCGGCACCGCGGCTACGAACCCGCGCAGCATCCAGATCGCGAACGGCAGGCTGAACGCCAGGTGCACCAGCACGAGCGAGCCGAGCTGGTTGAGCCCGACCGCCGGCACCACGTCGCCGAACGAGCGCATCAGGAAGAACAACGGGATCGTCAGCGCCTCCACCGGAACCATCTGCGCCACCAGCAACATCACCAGCAGCACCGCCCGGCCGCGGAAGCGGAACCTGGTCAGCGCCACCGCGGCGAGGAACGCGGTCACCAACGACAACGCCACCACGAGCAGCGCGACCACCAGGCTGTTCACGAAGTACAGCCCGAAGTCCTGCACGTCGAGCACCCGGCGGAAACTGTCCATCGAGGGCGCCAGGGTCCACGGCCGGGGGTCGGCGGCCTGGATCTCGCCGGGCGGCTTGATGGCGGAGAGCACCATCCAGTACAGCGGGAACGCCACCACCAGCGCGATCAGCACGCACGCGATGTCGGCCGCCCGGCGCCTCATCCGCGCACCCTCAGGTACAGCACGGTGATCAGCAACAGCAGCACGGTCATCACCACGCCGATCGCCGCGCCGAGCCCGTACTGCTCCCCGGCGAACGCCTGCTGGTAGGCGTACACGTTCAGCACCATGTTCTGTCCGGCCACCCCACCGCCGTTGGTCATCACGTAGATCTGGGTGAACACCTTGAAGTCCCAGATCGTCGACTGCACGGTGGCGATCGCCAGCAGCGGCCGCAGGATCGGCAGCAGCACCGAGGTCGCCGTGCGGGTGGCCGAAGCGCCGTCCAGCGCCGCGGCCTCGACGACCTCCCTCGGGATAGCGCTGATGCCGGCGTACATCGTCACCATGACGAACGGGAACGAGCACCAGATGATCTCCCCGGCGACCAACCCGAACGCGGAGAACCGCTCGAAGGTCCAGGAATGCCCCTGGGCGCCGAAGCCGAGGCTGGACAACACCTCGTTGACCAACCCGAAGTCCTGGTCGAACAGGAACAGCCACACGTACGAGCCGGCCATCGCCGGTGTCGCCCACGCGCCGAGCGCGGCCAGGAACAGCAGCCTGCGCGCCCACGGACTCGCCCGGCTCGCCAGCACCGCGAGCGCGGTGCCGACCAGCAGGCTCCCGCCGACACACACCGCGGCGAACACCACGGTCGCCGCGAGCACGTCCCAGAACCGCGGATCGCCAAGCAGCGTCAGGTAGTTCTCGGCGCCGAGGAACACCAGCGGCGCGGCCCCGGAGGCCTGCGGCTGCCCGTAGTCGTAGAGCGAGATCACGACGAGCTGGTAGAGCGGGTAGGCCAGCAGTCCGAGCAGGACCACCGCGGCCGGGATCAGGTACAGCACCGCCGCCCGGCGCTCGCCCCGGTGGAGCCCCTGTCGCGCCGCACGGGTGCGGACGTCCGGCGCGACAGGGGTGATCTGGTGCGCCATCAGCGTGTCGTCAACCGGCGAACGCCGCGTCCATCTCGGCCGCGGCGGCCGAGGTCGCCGCGGTCACGTCCAGCTCGCCGGTGACGACCTGTTGCACCGCGGTGGGCAGCACCGTCTGCGCGTCGATCTGGGTCCACGCCGGGGTCGCCGGGACGAACCGGGTGCCCGACTGGACGGTCTCGATGAACGGCACGAGGAACTCGTCCTCGGCGGCGATGCGGTCCTGCACGTCGGCGAAGGTGGGCATGGTGCCCATCGCGGTGTACATCTTCTGCTGGTAGTCCTTGCCGCCCAACAGTGTCACGAACTCCCAGCCCAGCGTCCTGCGTTCGCTTGAGCGCAGCACGCCGAGCAGGTTGCCGCCGGCGAACGCGGGCGCGATCTCGCCGGACTCCGTGCCGGGCAGGGGAATCACCGCGTACTTGCCCGACGCCGCGCCGGCGTCCACCGCCGCGCGGTTGAAGTCGCCGCCGATGGTCATCGCCGCCTTGCCGCCGGCGAACGCGGCCACCGACTGGCTGCCGGTCAGCTGCGCGCACTGCGCCGGTGGGCAGATGTCGTCGGCGATCAGCTCGGTGTACTGCTCGAACCCCGTGCGTGCCTGCTCGCTGTCGACGGTGGCCGACCAGGTCTCGCCGTCCTGCTCGGCGAGGTCGCCGCCGTTGGCCCAGATGAAGGGCAGCAACGCGAACAGGTACTTGCCGTCGACGGCGATCCCGTACAGGTCCGGCTTCGCCGCGCGGACCGCGCGGGCGGTCTCGGTCAGCTCGGCGAGCGTGGCCGGCGGTTCGAGGCCAAGCTCGGTGAACACGTCGGTGCGGTAGTAGAGCGCCCTGGTGCCGGTGAACCACGGGACGCCGTAGACCTTCCCGGCGATCCGCGCGGTGTCGAGCACATCGGGCACCAGGTCGGCGCTTTCCGCCCAGGACTCGAGGTCGGCGGTGAGGTCGGCGAAGCCGTTGGACGCGGCGTAGCCGGCGAGGTCGGTGTTGCCGAACTCGGCCACGTCCGGCGCGCTGGCCGGGTCGTTGAACGCGCCGTTGAACCGGGTCGCGCGGCCGTCGACCGGCAGGTACTCGATGTTGACCGTGACGCCGTCATGCGCGGCCTCGAACTCCGCGACGGCCTCGTCGACCACCGCGGCCTTGGGATCGTTGCTGGCCTCCTGGAACAGCCAGACGGTCAGCTCACCGGTGGTCTCGCCGCCGTCCTGGGCGCCGGGACTGTCCGCCTGGGGTGGTGCGCACGCGGCGGCGAACAGCGCGAACGCTGTGGCGGCGGTGACGATGGCCTGGCGCAACCTCATCGGACCCCCGGGTCGCCGCAGCAGCTGACTCTTCGGATGCTAGGGGTCACAACGGGTTCGCACAAGGTCTAAACCAATGTTCTCAGCTCGCCGAGGCCACCGCCGCGACGAAGGCGCTGGCCCGCTCGGCGATCTCGGCCAGCCGGGACTCGGCGGCCAGCACCGGACCGACCACGCCGCTGCCCGCGGTGACCGCGAGCGCCCCGGCGGCCAGGTAGCTCGCCGCGTTGTCGGTGGTCACCCCGCCGGTGGCGACCAGGGGAATGTCCGGGTACGGGCCGTGCAGGTCGCTGAAGTAGGTGGGGCCGAGTCGCGCGGCGGGGAACACCTTCACCGCGGTCGCGCCGAGGTCGACGGCCGTGGCGACCTCGGTCGGCGTCAGCGCGCCGAGGACCACCGGCACCCCGTGCCTGGCCGCCTCCTCGGCGACCTCCTGGCGCAGGCCCGGCGTCAGCAGGAACGTGGCGCCGGCGGCGATGGCGTCCCTGGCGTCCTGTGCGGACAGCACGGTGCCGGCGCCGATCAGCACACCGTCTACTGTGGACGCCCGCTCGATGAGCCCCGGCGCGTCCGGAGTGGTGAGGGCGAACTCGACGATCGGCAGACCGGCCTCGACGAGGGTCCCGGCGAGCCCGACCGGGTCGGGGATCGCGGGCGCGCGGATGATGCACAACGCGCGGCGGGCGGTCAGTTCGGCCAGCAGGTCCATCGTTCTCCTTGGTGCAGATCCTTGGCACAGCTCAGAAGTAGGTGCGGATCAGGTCGACGACCACACCGTCGTCGACCACCGGGACCAGCGACCACTTGTCGAACGTGGTGCACGGGTGGGACACCCCGAGCCCCACCCGGTCGCCGACCGCCAGCGACGCGTGGTGGACGTAGGCGTGCTGGTCGTTGACCTTGACCACGGTCGCCGACAGCGCCTCGGTCGCCCCGTCGGTGTGCCGGACCACCTCGGGGAACGGGAGATCGGCGTCGAAGGGCAGGTCCCGCTTGCCGGCGGTGAGCAGCGCGAGGCCCGGCTCGGGGACCGAGGTGACCTCCGCCCAGATCCGCGCCGCCGGCCGCAGCGGCGGCGCGTCGTCGATCCGGGGGAACTCGCCCAGCGGCGACTGCCGGCGGTACATGCCGGCGTCGTGGGAGACGTAGGCGCCGCTGCGCACCACGGGCAGCACCGGCAGCCCGGCCGGCCACGGTTGGGCGAACGCCTCGGCCACCTGGTCGAAGTAGCCGCTGCCGCCCGCGGTCACGATCACCTGGTCGAGATCGTCGAAGTGGCCGCGCCCGGCCAGCTCGATGGTCAGCGCGCGCAGCCGGTCGAGATAGGCGCGCACCCGGCCGAGCGCATCGGGGGTGGTGTCGTGGGTGACCGGTCCCTCGTAGCCGCCGACGCCGACCAGTCGCAGCACGGGCGTGTCGGCCACCGCCCGGGCCACCGCGAGACCATCGGCCAGGTCGCGCACGCCGGTCCGGCCGCCGGGCACGCCCAACTCCACCAGCACGTCCACCGGCCGCTCGGTGTCGGCCAGCGCCTCGGCCATCAGTTCGACCCCGCGCACGGAGTCCACCCAGGAGCGGAACTGGAACGACTCGTCGGCGGCCAGCTCGCGGGCGAGCCAGCCGAGTCCGTGCGGGTCGACCAGTTGGTTGGCCAGGATCACCTGGTCGACCCCGAACGCCCGGTACACCCGAAGCTGGCTCAGGTTCGCGCAGGTCTGGCCCCACGCGCCGTGATCGAACTGCCGGGCGAACAGTTGTGGGGCCATCGTGGTCTTGCCGTGCGGCGCGTGCGCGAGACCGTGGCGGGCGCACCAGCCGGCGAACGTGGCCAGGTTGTGCTCGAGCGCGGTGGCGTCGATGGTCAGCAGTGGCAGCACGAAACCGCCGGTGAACAGCTCGCGCCGGTCGGCGATCAGCTCGCCGATGGTGGTGCCGGGCGGCAGGTCCGGCATTCCCTTGAACCGCCAGTCGACCCGCTCCCGCTGGATCGCGGCGACGGCCTCCCGGTCGATGTGCCCGGCCATTCGGCTCCTATTGCGTCAGGTGCAACGGGTGTTGCGCTATGTGCCGCACTGGTGTGTAGCATCCCGTTGCCCGACCAGTCAACGCGAGTCCGAGGAGGCCGGTGCCGTGGACGTGCTCTGTCTTGGGGAGTCCATGGCGCTGTTCGTGCCGGCAGAGGACGGGCCGCCGAGCCGGGTGCGCACGTGGACCAGGACCGTCGGTGGCGCGGAGTCCAATGTGGCCTGTCACCTGGCCGGCCTCGGGGTCGCGGCGGCGTGGGTGAGCGCGGTCGGCGACGACGCGTTCGGCCGGGCGGTGGTCGATTTCGTGGCCGGTCACGGGGTCGACGTGTCCGGTGTGCTGGTGGACCAGGAGCGGCCGACGGGGCTGTATGTCAAGGAGTCCGACGGCAGTCCGGTGCGCTACTACCGGCGCGGCTCGGCGGCGTCCGGAATGGACCGGGAGCTGGTGGCGCGGCTGCCGGTGGACGGGGCGCGGCTGGTGCACACGAGCGGGATCACGCCCGCGCTGTCGGACTCGTGTCTGGCGCTGATGCGGGAGCTGGTCGCGCGCCCACGGCGTACCCACCGGCTGTCCTTCGACCTGAACTGGCGGCCGGCGTTGTGGCGTGACCGGGACCCGGCGGTGTTACGGGAGTTGGCGGCGGCCGCGGACATCGTGTTCGTCGGCGCGGACGAGGCCGAGGCCGTCTGGGGTGTCGGCGAGCCGGCCGCGATCCGGGAGTTACTCCCGGCGCCGGCGATGCTGGTGGTCAAGCAGGCCGAGCACGGCGCGACGCTGATCGAACGTGACCAGGACACCGGTGTCGATCGCCCGCCGGTGTTCCAGCCGGCGCTGCGGGTGGACGTGGTGGAGCCGGTCGGCGCCGGGGACGCGTTCGCCGCCGGCTTCCTGGCCGCCACCCTCACCGGCGCCCAGTCGCCAGCACATCGGCTCCGCGCTGGCCACCTGCAGGCCGCCGCCGTCCTGCGCACCCGCGACGACGTGTGCCCCCCGCTCCCCACCCCACTGGTCACCCGCCTGCTCGCCGCCACCGCCGCCGAATGGGCGGCGGCCAACATCGGTCCAGTGCAGTGAAGGGTCCCTTCACCGCGTCCAGTGCAGCGAAGGGACCCTTCGCTGCGGTTGAGCGGGGGGCCGGGACGTGAGCCAGAGTCTTGAGCGGGGGTTGGTGTTGTTGGGTGAGCTGGGGGGCGGGCCGAAGAACCTGGACCAGCTCGCCGACCGGCTCGGGGTGCACAAGTCGACGGTGTTGCGGCTGTTGCGGACGCTGGAGGCGCAGCGGTTCGTGCAGCGTGGCGACGCGCGGCACTACCGGCTCGGCACCTCGCTGTTCGACCTGGCGTTCCGGGCGCTCGACGAGCGGGACGTGCGGCGCGCGGTCGAGCCGGCCGCGCGCGGGCTGAACGCCGAGACCGGACACACCGTGCACCTGGCGTCCTATGAGGACGATGAGGTGATCTACATCGACAAGTACGAGTCCCGGCACAATGTCCGGATGTACTCGCGGATCGGCCGCCGGGCCCCGCTGCACTGCACGGCGGTGGCGAAGGTGCTGGTGGCCGCGCTGCCGACGGCCGACCGCAGGCTGGTCGCGGACAACTGCGACTACCAGCCGTTCACCGCGAACACGATCACCGGCGCCGAGGCGTTCCTCACCGAGCTGGCGACGGTGCGCACTCGTGGCTACGCCGTGGACAACGCCGAACACGAGGACTTCATCCACTGTGTGGCCGCGCCGGTGCGGGGAGCGCGCGGGGAGGTGCTGGCGGCGCTGTCGTTGTCGGTGCCCACGGTGGTGCTCGACCTCGACGGCCTGCTCGACCTGGTGCCGGCGTTGCGCAGCGCGGCCGAGCAAGCGTCCGTCGAATGTGGATACTCGACCGACCAACAAACACAGGAGCGAGAGTGAGGGAGCGGTTGTTGTCTGGACTGAGGAGCGCGCGCAGGCGCGTCAGCGCCGAGCACGTGACGAGGGAAGACAACAACTCAGCGACCGAACGAAGCGACCATTCAACACAGGAGTGAACGTGTCCAAGAGTGTGCTCGCGTTGTCCGATGACAAGCGGCCTTCGATGCCGTTGAGTCACGGCATCCGCAAGGGGAACATCCTCCAGGTCGCCGGTCAGGTGGCGCTCGACCCGGCCAGCGGCGAGCTCGTCGGTGACACGGTCGCCGAGCAGACCGTCCAGTGCCTGACCAACGTCCAGGCCATCCTGGAGGCGGGCGGCGCCAGCTTCGACGACGTGGTGATGATCCGCGTCTACCTCACCGACACCGCGCACTTCGCCGAGCTGAACGAGGCCTACGCGGCCTTCCTGCCAGAGCCCTACCCCGCCCGTACAACCGTCTACGTAGGACTCCCGGCCGGCATGCTGGTGGAGATCGACGCATTGGCCGTGCTGGACTGAACAAAGGCGATGGCCGGGCCGACGCGACGCTGCGCCGGCCCGGCCACCACCGGCTCACCCCTGGTCGTCCAGGAAGGACGCCATCCAGGCGAGCGCGGAGTTCCAGTTGATGGCCACCTCGTTCGTCGAGTACGACTGGATGTCGTCGACGTAACAGAACTGCGGTGCGCACCCGGCCAACAGGTCGGCCGCGAACGGGTCCTCCAGGCTGACGTTCGCGCCGCCGGCGATCGACCCGGACGGCGGGTTGGGCGAGTTGGGGTCGAGCTGGCGGCCGAAGATCCGGCTGTGCTGGTTCTGCGGCGTCTTGCTGCCCCAGTCGGTGACATAGGAGTGGTTGAGCGCGTTGCGCCCGAAGATGTAGTCCACGCCCTGCAACGCCCCGTCGCGGTAGCGCCGGTCGCCGGTCAGGTCGAACGCGGTCGCCAGCACCACCGCGTTGTTGATGATGTTGCCGTTGCCGCCCCAGAAGTAGCTCTCCGGCGCGCCCGGGATCGCGAGCCCGTACGGCTCGTTCGCGATCGTCGCCAGGTACTCGTCGGCCGCGGACACCACCGAACGCCGCAGCTTCGCCCGCTTGGGCAGGGACAGCTTGCTCGGCACGGTCGCCAGATCGAGCTTGCCCAGCGCCGCGGTCGATGGCCAGCTGAACCCGGTCGGGCCGAACACCTCACCGGTGTTGTGCGGGGAAGCGTTGACATCGTTGAGGAACCGCGCCTCACCGGTGGTCAGGTACAGCTCGGCGGCCGCCCAGTAGAACTCGTCGCTCACGTCGTTGTCGCTGTAGGCGCCGCCGCCGATGCCGTCGTTCGGGTCCGCGAGCCGGTTCGGGTTGGCCTTCGCCGCGGCGTAGGCGGTCCGTGCTGCGGCAAGGCACTCGGCGGCGAACGCCGCGTCGTGGGCGCGGAACACCCGGCCGCACTGCGCGGCGGTGGCGGCCAGGTTCAGCGTGGCGGCGGTGGACGGCGGGTGCAGCTCACGCGGCTGCGGGTCGTCCTCCGGCGCGAGCGGCAGTCCGGTCCACGCCGCGTCGTGGATCTTGTGGTGGGCCATCCCGGCGAGCGGCTCGCCGGCCGGCACCTGCATGCGCAGCAGGAACTCCAGCTCCCAGCGTGCCTCGTCGAGGATGTCGGGCACGTCGTTGCCCTGCTCGGGCACCCGCAGCGTGCCGTCGTCGAGCGCACCCGGCGTCGCCGTCGGCGCGGTCAGCGACCGCTCGTAGGTGCTCAGCAGCTGGTAGGTGGCGATCCCGCCGTTGACCACGTACTTGCCGTGGTCGCCAGCGTCGTACCAGCCGCCGCGCACGTCGAGCCGGTGGTCACACACCCCGGCCTGGCACGGCACATCGGTGTCTCCCTGGTTCGGCGCCACCCCAAGGTGTCCGGCCGGTCGCGCGTACTCGTCGCCAACCAGCGCGCCGTCGATCGGGATGCCGCTGCGCTGGATGTAGAAGAACTGCAACGAGTCCGAGCGCAGCGCCGAGTAGACGTCGCCGATGGCGAAGGGGTAGCTGGTCTCGCCGTCGGCGGTCAGCGTGTAGCCGCTGCCTTCCTCGGTCACTCGAGAGAAGTCGACGGTGTGCGTGTTCTGCCCGGACGCTGGATCCACGCCACGCGGCGTGGTCTGCCCGTCCGCGACCACCGCGCCCGTGTCGTCGGCGAGTGACCAGGGCAGCGCCGAGGTCGACTCGGTGACCACGGTGGCGTTCTTCGGCCCGTCCGGCAGATAGCCGACCTGGTTGACCCGCACCCTTGGCCCGGTGTCCGGCTCGTACACCGGCGGTTCCGCGCCGCCGACGAGCGAGATGTTGTCCAGGCAGAGCGTCCACGCCTGCTCGGCGCCGCCGACCTGGAACGCCACCTGGTCGGCCGCGCTGTCCACATCGGCGGTGAACGTGTAGGCGAAGTGTTGGGCCTCGGGGTCCAGGATGGTCGGCTGGGACAGCCGCTCGGTCCACGGGTCCACCTGCAGCTGCACCTTGGCCAGCACGCCGACCGGCACCGAGGCCGAGGCGTCGAAGGACAGCTCGTAGGTCTCCCCGGCCTGCAGCGCCAGGTCGTTCTGGCCGACGATGGCGTCCCACGGGTTCACGGTGCCGCCCGCGATCTCCGCGCACAGTTGGCCGTCCACCACGGAGGCGGGCGCGTTGGTGGTCCACCACCACGGGTCGGTGCCGGTGTCGAAGGTGCCGTTGACGATCAGTTCCGGTGGTTGTGCGGCGGCCGGCGGGGAGAGCATGGCCACGGTGACGAGCGCGGCGGTGGCGGCCGAGGCGATCTTGGCCACGCGACGACGGGTCGGGCGAGACAAGGCAGGGTCCTTTCCGTGGTGGCGACAGTGACAACCACGAGCTGACAACCACGAGCTGACAACCACGAGCTGCGCCGAGAATATGGGAGCGCTCCCAGTTTCGGTACCGATCGTGGCCAGAACCGGGCCGCGTTGTCAACCGGTAGTCGTTAATCCGTCCGGAAAGCGGCCAGATGGCGGGATGGACTTCGAGGCGAATCCGTGTACGGTTGGGAGCGCTCCCAGAATAGCGACCTTTAGGAGCCCACATGTCGCGACGGCGCTGTCGCCAGGTCACCCTGCTGACCGGACTGCTCGTGCTCTCCCTGTCCGCTCTCCTGCTGCCGACGGCCACCTCCGCCGCCGGCGCGCCACCCGGCCGCGCGGTGCCGCTCGACGAACTGACTGTCGTCACCGAACAGGTCGCCTCCGGCCTGCAGCGCCCGATCGCGCTCACCGGACTGCCAGACGGCCGGCTGCTGATCGCCGAGAAGCGGGGCACCGTCCGGGAGTACCACCCGGACACCGGCCTGTCGGCCGAGCCGGTGCTCGACCTGACCGACCGGGTGGACCCGTCGGACAACGAGCGCGGCCTGCTCGGTCTCGCGCCCGCGCCGAACTTCGCGCGCACCGGGATGCTCTACATCGCCTACACCAGCCTGCCCGACGGCGCGCTGACCCTGGCCCGGCTGCCGATCGACGCGCCGGAACGGGAACAGGTCCTGCTCACCCAGGAGCACTCCGAGTACGGCAACCACAACGGCGGGCAGGTCGCGTTCGGCCGCGACGGCCTCCTCTACTGGTCCCTTGGCGACGGCGGCTACGCCAACGACCCGTTCGACTCCGGTCAGGACCTGACCACCCTGCTCGGCAAGATCGTGCGCCTGGACGTCAACCGCGCCTGTGGACCGACGCCCTACTGCGTCCCGCGCGGCAACCCGTTCGTCGGTGTGCCCGGCGCCCGGCCGGAGATCTGGCTCTATGGCCTGCGCAACGCGTGGCGGTTCACCATCGACCAGGCGGACAACTCACTGTGGATCGGTGACGTCGGCCAGGGCCAGCTCGAGGAGATCAACCACATCCGGCCAGGGCAGGGCGGCGCGAACCTCGGCTGGTCGTGCCGGGAGGGCACCTCGGTGTTCGACGAGCTGCAGTGCCGGGACGGCGCGCGCTACACCGACCCGGTCTTCGAGTACAACCACCTCAACAATGGCTGCTCGGTGACCGGCGGCGTGGTGTACCGCGGCTCGCAGACCCCGGAGGCGCGCGGCACCTACCTCGCCTCCGACTACTGCTCGACGGTCGCCTACGCCGTGCGCCCCAAGGCCGGCGGCGGCTACGACAGCGCAGAGCTCGGCACCCTGACCATCCAGCCGACGGCGATCGACGCCGACGCCAGCGGCGAGATCTACGTACTGAGTGACCTTCCCGGATGGTTGAGTCGAGTGCGGTTCGAGCGGGTTGAGCCGGACTCCAGCGGTGAGGCGGCGAACCGCTGACCGAATAAGTACAGTTCCGTGGATGTCCGACGACTCGCGGCTGGCCGCGCTCAACCAGGCTGAGCCGGGTCAGGCCGAGCGGGACCTGCTCGCCTGCTGCGCTTCCCGCCGCTGGGCCGACGAGTTGCTCGCCCGCCGTCCCTACCGCGATCTCGACGCGCTGCGCGCGGTGTCCACTCGGGTGCTCGACGCGCTGACCTGGGACGACATCGAGGAGGCACTGGCCGCCCATCCCCGCATCGGGGAGCGGGCGGCCGGTGGCGATCAGGCGGCGGGCTGGTCGCGCGCCGAGCAGGCGGGGGTGTCCGAGTCGGCCGCGTCGACCAGGGAGGACCTCGTCGCCGGCAACCTGGCCTACGAGGAGCGGTTCGGCCACGTCTTCCTGATCCGCGCGACCGGACTGTCCGCCGAGACCATCCTCACCAGACTGCGGGAACGGCTTGGCAACGATCCCGGGACCGAGCGTGCCGTGGTGCGCGCGGAGCTCGGCGGGATCGTGGAGCTGCGACTGGGGAAGGCGTTCAGCTCGTGAGTCTGTCCACGCATATTCTCGACACCAGTGTCGGCCGGCCGGCGCCGGACGTGCCGGTTCGGCTCGAGGCCAGGGCGGAGGGCGGCTGGCAGGTCGTCACCGACGGCTGCACCGACGCCGACGGGCGGCTGGCCGGCTGGGGGATCGAGGCCGCCGGGGTGTACCGGTTCGTCTTCGAGACCGGCGACTATCTCGGCCAGGAGGCGTTCTATCCGGAAGTCGTAGTGGTCTTCCGGATTACCGACCCGGCAGAGCATTATCATGTGCCGTTGCTGATCAGCCCGTTCGGGTACAGCACGTACCGAGGGAGCTGAGATGGACATACGCCTTGGCGACAACCAGTACGGCAAGGCCGAGGTGCGCCTCGTGCGGGTCGACCGGGACCCGGCCGCACACGCGGTCACCGACCTCAACGTCAGCATCGCGCTCGCGGGCGACCTGGACGCCACCCACCTCACCGGCGACAACAGCGGCGTGTTGCCGACCGACACGCAGAAGAACACCGTCTACGCCTTCGCCAGGGACGGCGTCGGCGAGCCGGAGGAGTTCGGGCTGCGGCTGGCGCGCCACTTCGTGGACCAGACGCCGACGATCAGCCGGGCCAGGGTGCACCTCGAGCGGTACCGGTGGGAGCGGATCACCGTCGACGGCCGGCCGGCGCACCACTCGTTCGCCAGGGCGGCCGGCACCCGCACGGCCACCGTCACCTACGACGGCACCCAGACGTGGGTGGTCACCGGCGTCGCGGACCTGACGGTGATGAACACGACCGACTCGGAGTTCCACGGCTTCCACCGCGACCGGTACACCACGCTGCCCGAGACCACCGACCGGATCCTGGCCACCGCGGTGACCGCGCACTGGCGCCACGCGCGCGCGGACGCCGACTGGGCGGAGTCGTTCGCCGGCGCGCGTGGGCTGCTCCTCGAGGCCTTCGCCGACACGCGTTCCCGTTCGCTGCAGCAGACACTGCACGCGATGGGCGAGCGGGTGCTGCGCCACCGGCCGGAACTGGTCGAGGTGCGCCTCGCGTTGCCGAACAAGCACCACTTCCTGGTCGACCTGAGTCCGTTCGAACTGGACAATCCCGGCGAGGTCTTCCATGCCGCCGACCGGCCGTACGGGTTGATCGAGGGCAGTGTGGTGCGCGACGGCGCGCCCGCGCCCGGCCTGGCGTGGTGGTGACCGCGTGGACTTCCTGAGACCGGACTCGCTCGACGAGGCGCTCGCGCTGAAGGCGGCGACGCCGGCCGCGGTGCCGATCGCGGGCGGTACGGATGTGATGGTGGAGCTCAACTTCGACCAGCGCCGCCCGCCCGCGCTGCTCGATCTCGGCCGGGTGCGGGAACTGGCGGACTGGCGGGCCGAGAACGGCCACGTCCGGGTCGGCGCGACCGTGCCCTACGCGCGGATCGTCGCCGAGCTCGGCGAGCTGGCGCCCGGGCTCGCGATGGCCGCGCGCACCGTCGGCTCGCCGCAGATCCGCAACCGGGGCGGCGTCGGCGGCAACCTCGGCTCCGCGTCCCCCGCCGGCGACGCGCACCCGCCGCTGCTGGCCACCGGCGCCACCGTCGAGCTGGCCTCCAGCCGCGGCGTGCGTACCGTGCCGATCGCCGAGTTCTTCCTCGGCCCCAAGCGATCCGTGCTCGCCGAGGACGAGTTGGTCACCGCGGTCACGGTGCCGGCGGCGGCCGGGCCGCAGCAGTTCGCGAAGGTCGGTACGCGCAACGCCATGGTGATCGCGGTCTGCTCGTTCGGCATCGCGCTGGACACCGGCAGGCGGCGCGTGGGCACCGGCATCGGCTCGGCCGGGCCGACCCCGCTGAGCGCGGCGGCGGCCGAGGACTTCGCCGCCGAGGTGCTGCCGTGGGACGAGCCGGCGACCCTGACCGACGAGGTGAGCCGGGAGTTCGGCGAGCTGGTCTCGGCCGCCGCCACCCCCATCGACGACGTGCGCGGCAGCGCGGCCTACCGCAGGCGCGCGCTGGCGGTGCTCGCCCGGCGCACGCTGCGCTGGGCCTGGCAGGACGTGGAAGGACGGCAGTAGGTGCGGGTCAACATCGAGATCAACGGCGAGCCCCACACCGCCGACGACGTGTGGCCAGGGGAGAGCCTGCTCTACGTGCTGCGCGAACGCCTTGGGCTGCCCGGGTCGAAGAACGCCTGCGAACAGGGCGAGTGCGGCTCGTGCACGGTGTACCTGGACGACACCCCGGTGTGCGCGTGCCTGGTGGCCGCCGGCCAGGCGGAGGGCCGGTCGGTGCGCACGGTGGAAGGCCTTGGCACCGAGGACGAGCTGGACCCGGTGCAGGAGGCGTTCGTGCGCACCGGCGCGGTGCAGTGCGGGTTCTGCACCCCCGGGCTGATCGTGGCCGCGCACGAGCTGGTGCACCGCGATCCGCACGCGAGCGACGCGGAGATCCGCGAGGCGCTCGCCGGGAACCTGTGTCGCTGCACCGGTTACGAGAAGATCATGGACGCCGTCCGGCTCGCGGCGAGCATGGTCGGCGGCCTGGGGACAGGGCCGGCATGAGGACCGTGATCGAGAACGCCGCGGTGGTCACGGTGACCGGCGAGGAGTACGCGAACGGCCATGTGGTGGCCAACGAGGGCCTGATCGAGTCGGTCGGCGCCGGGCCGGCGCCCGCCGGGCAGGTCGACCGGCACGTCGACGGCAGCGGCTGTCTGGTCACCCCCGGGCTGGTGAACACCCACCACCATCTCTACCAGTGGGCGACCAGAGGACTGGCCCAGCAGGCGACCCTGTTCCAGTGGCTCACCGAGCTGTATCCGGTGTGGACCAACCTGGACGAGCAGATCACCCACGCGGCCGCGGTCGCCGGGGTGCTGCGGCTGGCCAGGACCGGCTGTACCACGGTGGCCGACCACCACTACGTCTATCCGCGCGACGGCGGCGACCTCGCGGCGGCGGTGGTCGACGGGTCGGCGGTCGTCGGCACCCGGATCCACCTGGTACGCGGGTCGATGGACCGCGGCGAGTCCGAGGGCGGGCTGCCGCCGGACTCGGTCGTCGAGGACATCGACACCGCGCTGGCGGGCACCGAGGAGGCCATCGACACCTACCACGATCCGGCGCGCGACGCGTTCGCCAGGGTCGCGGTCGGGCCGTGCTCGCCGTTCTCGGTGTCCACCGACCTGATGCGCGCGGCCGCGGAACTGGCGCGGGACAAGGACGTCCGGCTGCACACCCACCTCGCGGAGACCGTCGACGAGGAAGCGCAGTGCCAGGCGGAGTTCGGCTGCACGCCCGTCGAGTACGCCGAGCGCACCGGCTGGCTCGGCGAGGACGTGTGGCTCGCGCACGGCGTGCACCTGTCCGACGGCGCGGTGGCGCGGCTCGGCGCGACCGGCACCGGGGTCGCGCACTGCCCGACCTCCAACGGCCGGCTCGGCACCGGCATCGCCAGGATCGCCGACCTGCTCGCCGCCGGCGCCCCGGTCGGGCTCGGCGTCGACGGCGCGGCGTCCAATGAGGACGGTGGACTTGGCGTCGAGCTGCGCCAGGCGACCTACCTCGCCCGGCTGCGCGGCGGCCCGGCCGCCCTCTCGGCCCGCGACGCGCTGCGGCTGGCCACCATCGGCGGCGCGCGATGTCTTGGCCGGGAACAGGAACTCGGCTCGCTGGAGGTCGGCAAGCTCGCCGACATCGCGGTCTGGCGCCTGGACGGGCTGGAGCACGCGGGCATCACCGACCCGGTGGCCGCCCTGGTCTTCGCTGCACTGCCACCACTGGCACTGCTACTGGCCGGTGGCCGGGTAATCGTACAAGACGGCGTCTGCCAAACGGTGTCCGAAGTGGACGCAGCGAAAACGCTGCGCGCACAGAGCAAGCGACTGATGGCAAAGGCGGCCCAGTGAGCGCGCCCACTCGCCCTGGCTTGCCGCTGACCTCGACCGGCGGCGGCCAGATCGGTGATAGTCCGCAGCGGCCGGATGCGAATCTGAAGGTGCGTGGGGAGTTCGCCTACTCCTCGGACCTGTGGCACGAGGACATGTTGTGGGGCGCGACGTTGCGCAGCCCGCATCCGCACGCCCGGATCCGTGGTCTCGACCTGAGTGCGGCGTTGGCCCTGCCCGGCGTGTACGCGGTGCTGACCCACGAGGACGTGCCCGGCGACAACATCTACGGCCTCGAGCACGCCGATCAGCCGGTGCTCGCCGTCGATGTCGTGCGCTACCAGGGTGAGCCGGTCGCGATCGTGGCCGCCGACCACCCGGAGACCGCGCGCCGGGCGGCCGCGCGGGTGCGGGTCGACTACGAGGTGCTCGAGCCGGTGACCGACGCGCGGGCCGCGCTCGGCGCGGACGCGCCGGTGCTGCACCCGCAGAACCCGGGCGGGAACCTGGTGCGCCACGCCAGGATCCGCTTCGGCGACGAGGCGCCGGCCGCCGAGGTGGTGGTGTCCGGCGAGTACACCGTCGGCATGCAGGACCAGGCCTTCCTCGGCCCGGAGTCCGGCATGGCGGTGCCCGCCGAGGACGGCGGCATCGACCTCTACGTCGCGACCCAGTGGCTGCACGCCGACCGCCGGCAGGTCGCCCGCGCGCTTGGCATGGACGAGGAGCGGGTGCGCCTGCACCTGGCCGGGGTCGGCGGCGCGTTCGGCGCGCGCGAGGACCTGTCGATGCAGGTGCACGCGTGCCTGCTGGCGCTGCGCACCGGCAAGCCGGTCAAGATCGTCTACGGGCGGGAGGAGTCGTTCTTCGGCCACGTGCACCGGCATCCGGCGGTACTGCGCTACGAACACGGCGCCACCCGCGACGGCGACCTGGTCTACGTGCGGGCCGAGATGATCCTCGACGGCGGCGCGTACGCGTCGACCACCTCGGCGGTCACCGGGAACGCGGCCACCCTGGGCGCGGGGCCCTACCGGGTGCCCAACGTGCACGTCGACTGCTACGGCGTCTACACCAACAACCCGCCGTGCGGGGCGATGCGCGGGTTCGGCGCGGTGCAGGCGTGTTTCGCCTACGAGTCCCAGATGGACCGGCTGGCCGAGGCGCTTGGCATGTCGCCGGTCGACGTCCGGATCCGCAACGCGGTCGAGCAGGGCTCGGTGATGCCCACCGGTCAGGTCGTCGACTCCGCCGCGCCGGTGGCCGAACTGCTCGCCCTGGTGCGCGACCGGCCGCTGCCGCCGGTGCGCGGCGATGGCTACGACCTGCGCGAGCTGCCGGGCGGGGTGTCGAACACGACCCACGGCGAGGGCGTCGTGCGCGGGGTCGGCTACGGCGTCGGGATCAAGAACGTCGGCTTCTCCGAGGGGTTCGACGACTACTCGACCGCGCGGGTGCGGCTGGAGGTCGTCGGCGGCGAGCCGGTCGCCTCGGTGCACACCGCGGCGGTGGAGGTCGGTCAGGGCCTGGTGACGCTCAAGGCGCAGATCGCGCGTACCGAGCTCGGGGTGGCGCGGGTGGTCATCCTGCCGGCGGACACCGCGGTCGGCTCCGCCGGCTCCAGCTCCGCGTCCCGGCAGAGCTATGTCACCGGTGGCGCGGTGCGGGCGGCCTGCGAGCAGGTGCGTGCGGCGGTGCTCGCCCGCGCGGGCGCCGGCGCGACCGGGCTGGCCGGCGGCACGGTGGTCTCGGCGTCCGGTGCGGTGCTCGCCGACCTGGTCGAGGTGCTCGGCGACGCGGTGGTCGAGCGCACGGTCGAGTGGCGCCACCGGCCGACCGAGCCGTTGGATCCGGTGACCGGCAAGGGTTTCGCGCACGTGCAGTACGCGTTCGCGGCGCATCGGGCGGTGGTCGACGTGGACGTCGAGCTGGGTCTGGTGCGGGTCGTGGAGCTGGCCTGCGCGCAGGATGTCGGCCGGGCGATGAACCCGGACGCGGTGCTCGGCCAGATCCAGGGCGGGTCCGCGCAGGGGCTCGGGCTCGCGGTGATGGAGGAGATCCAGGTCGCCGACGGAATCGTGCGCAACCCCTCGTTCACCGATTACCTGATACCCACCGTGTTGGACATGCCGCCGATGCCGATCGATGTGTTGGAGCGCGCGGACCCGCACGCGCCCTATGGTCTGCGCGGTGTTGGCGAACCGCCAACACTTTCCTCGACCCCGGCGATCGTGGCCGCGATCCGTGCGGCCACCGGAAAAGCGCTGACCAGAGTCCCGGTCCGGCCGGAACACGTGGTCGACGATTGAGCCGATCGTATTATTGGCACCACGTCAATTTCGCGATTGTGTCTGACCGTAGTCGGAAATTCTGCTGATTCCGCAAATACGAGACGTGGTAACCGACGGTAGTTCACCCGTTTGGATCAGCCTCGACGACATAGGGTATGCATCTGCACGAGCATGTGGAGCCCGTTTGGGTGCAGAGGACGTGACAACCGGGCTGGTAATGTCAACCCGCGACTCACCGGACAAGGACAACGAGAAACCCGATGTTATGGCCAACGGACGGCTCCGGTGGATAGACCTGAGCTAGCCAGCGAGTGGGCGAGAGCGCTGGCTCGGGTCATCTACATCGCGAGGTCCAGGGACGAGATCGAGCGAACGCTACGGGGAGCGCTCGACGATCTCGTGCGTACGGCGTCGGCCGACCCGTTCGACGAGCAGCCGGCGATAGCGGTCGCGGAGCGACTGGTGGAACTGGGTTTGATCAGTTCCGAGTGTTTCGAGCTGTCGATCAAGATACTGGGTGCGGGCATGCCACGCTTACCGGAGTTGGATGGCAAGAGCGACACCGCGGACAAGTTCGTGCGCCTGTTCAGCGCCATGGCGCGCGGGTTCACCGAGGGCTTGCGCCGCAAGCTGTTCGACGAACAGGAGGGCATGACCCGCGCGCTGGTCCAGGCGCGGGAGAACGCCGAGCGCGCGCTGTCGGACAGCGAGGCGCGGTTCGAGGAGATCTTCACCAAGTCGTCGGTCGGCATGGCGATCAGCGAGCTGGACGGCACGCTGATCAGGTCGAACCGGGCGCTGACCAAGATTCTCGGCCACGGCCGGGGCAAGCTGCCGGCGAGCAGGCTGGAGGAGCTGTTCCACCCGGACGACGGCGACTACCTCCGGCTGCGCTACGAGGTGCTGCTCGAGGACGACACGCTGCCCTTCCGCGAACGGCGAAGACTGCTGCGCGAGGACGGCGACGAGGCGCTGGTGTTCCTGTCCGCGTCGGTGCTGCGCGACCCGGACGGCACCCCGCGCTACTTCGTGACCTCGGCCGAGGACGTGTCGGACAAGCACCTGCTCGAGGACCAGCTGCGGTTCCAGGCCACCCACGACGCGTTGACCGGCCTGGCGAACAGACCGAGGTTCATCGGCAGACTGGAGGAGGCGTTACGCGGCCGACAGTCCCATGACAACGTGACCGTGTTCCACCTCGACCTCGACGGCTTCCGGGCGATCAACAACGGCCTCGGGCGCGAGGTCGGCGACCGCCTCCTGCAGACCGTCGCCGGGCGGCTGCGCGACGTGTTCCAGTCGGAGACCACGACGATCGCCCGCTTCGACGGCGACGAGTTCGGCATCCTGGTGGAGAACACGCCGGACACCCCGAGTGTGGCCGATCTGGCCGTACGGATCAACGAGGACCTGGCCGAGCCGGTGTACGTCGGCGACCAGGGCGTGGCCGCGACCGCGAGCATCGCCGTGATGCACCGGCTGCCCGGTGGGGCGTCGCCGGCGGAGGTGCTGAGCGCCACCGACATCACCCTCCAGCGGCTCAAGGCCACCGGCAGACGCCAGTGGGGCATGGTCGACCAGGCCGCCAACGACCGCGACCGGGAGCGGTTCTCGCTGGCCAGCGCGTTGCCAGGGGCCTGGGAGAGCGGTGATCTGGACCTGGACTACCAGCCGCTGGTCTCGGTCGCCGACCGGAGCGTCGTGGCCGTCCAGGCGATGCTGCGCTGGGACCACGCCGAGTACGGCGCCCTGGGGCACGCGCAGTGCCAGCAGGTGCTCTCCGAGACCGGGCTGGCACTGCCGATCGGGCGGTGGATGCTGACCAGGGCGTGTGAGCAGCTGCGGGCCTGGACCGACCAGTGCACCGACGTGTTGCCGAGGCTCTACGTCGAGCTGACCCGCGAGGTGGCCGCCGACCCGGACCTGATCGCGACCGTGAAGTCGGTGCTGGCCGACGTCGCCATCGAACCCGAACAGCTGCGCCTCGGCATGCCGGTACAGGCGCTGTGCATGTCCGACGGCCTGGCCGAGGACAACCTGGAGGTGCTTGGCGACCTCGGCATCCGCACGGTCCTCTACAACTTCGGCACCACCAGGGGCGACCTGGCCTGCCTCGAGGACCTTTCCGTGGTCGCGGTGAAGATGTCGGCCAGGGTCGTCTCCCGCGTCACCCGCCAGGGCGAGGAGTCCCTGTTCACCCGCGCCATCCGCCAACTCGTCCCGTTGGTCCGCGAGTCCGGCACCCCGATCATCGTCGGCAACGTCGACACCCAGGCCCAGTTCGACTGGTGGTCGGCGGTAGGCGCCGAGACCGCCCAGGGCGACTTCACCGGCACCACCGCCTCCCCCCAGGACACCGAACACCTCTTCGTGGCCTGACCCCCCTGCGGATATTCGGGTGACGGGGGGCGGGGCGGGTGGCATCGTGTGTCGCATGTTCCTGCTGGGCACGACCGACACATCCGCGGGCTTCTGCCCGCTGGATGCGGTCGTGGCCGCATCGGCATGGTCGGCCGGCGCTCGAAGCTGACCCTTCCCGCCACCGCGTCCCGGGGAACCTCCGGGGAGGGTCGGTTCCGCGCGGTTCCCCGTATCGCTCTCATGCCAAGGATTTCGCGATGCGTAAGCAGGAGTACCAGCGGCACAAGCCGCACCTGAACATCGGCACCATGGGTCATGTCGACCACGGCAAGACCACGCTCACCGCGGCGATCACCAAGGTGCTCGCCGAACTCGACCCGGCCGCCACGGAGTTCGTGGCCTTCGATGGCATCGACCGTGCCCCGGAGGAGCAGTCCCGGGGCATCACGATCAACATCGCCCACGTCGAGTACGAGACCGCCACCCGGCACTACGCGCACGTGGACATGCCGGGCCACGCCGACTACGTGAAGAACATGATCACCGGCGCGGCGCAGCTGGACGCGGCCATCCTGGTGGTCTCCGCCGAGGACGGCGCCATGCCCCAGACCAGGGAGCACGTGGTGCTCGCCCGCCGGATCGGCGTGCCGCACGTGATCGTGGCGCTGAACAAGGCCGACCTGGTGGCCGACGAGGACCTGCTCGACCTGGTCGAGCTCGAGCTGCGCGACCTGCTGTCCACGCACGGCTTCGACGGCGAGGCCGTGCCGATCGTGCGCGTGTCCGGACTCGGCGCGCTGCGCGGCGACCCCCGCTGGACCCGCGGCGTGCTGGAGTTGCTGGCGGTGGTCGACGAGTACGTGCCGTTGCCGGTACGGGCGCTGGACCGGCCGTTCCTGATGCCGGTCGAGAACGTCCTGACGATCACCGGCCGGGGCACCGTGGTCACCGGCGCGGTCGAGCGGGGCACGATCACCGTCGGCGACACCGTGGAGGTGCTCGGGCTCGGCGAGGCCAGGACGAGCGTGGTCACCGGGCTGGAGACCTTCGGCAAGTCGCTGGCCCGCGCCGAGGCCGGGGACAACGCGGCGATGCTGCTGCGGGGCGTGCGCCGGGACGAGGTGCGCCGCGGCCAGGTGGTGTGCGCGCCGGGCAGCGTCGCCCCGCACGCGACGTTCGCCGCGCACGTGTACCTGCTGTCGGTCGCCGAGGGCGGCCGGCGCACCGGCTTCGGGTCCAGCTACCGGCCGCAGTTCCACTTCCGGACCGGGGACGTGGTCGGCGAGGTCACGCTGACCGACGCCGCGCTCGCTCTGCCGGGTGAGTCGGTGGCGATGTCGGTACGCCTCGGCAAGCCGGTGGCGATGGACGTCGGTCTCGGGTTCGCCATCCGGGAGGGCGGCCGGACGGTCGGCGCCGGCACGGTCGCCGAGCTGCTCGACTGAACCAGGGGGCGGTCTGCCAGCGCGGACCGCCCCCGTCAGGGCATGCTGGCGGCATGGAGTTCCTGCGGAGTCGGCTCATCGTGCGGCCGCGTGACCCGGAGCGGTCGCGCGTGTTCTACCGGGACACCCTCGGTCTGGCGATCTATCGGGAGTTCCCCGGCGGGATCGTGTTCTTCGCCGGCAACGGGCTGCTGGAGCTGTCCGGACAGGGCAGTGCCGGGCCGGGCGCGGACGTCGTGCTGTGGCTGCAGGTGCGTGACCTGGCCGCGACGGCCGCCGAGCTCACCGAGCGCGGGGTGCCGATCGTGCGGGAGCCGCGCGCGGAGCCGTGGGGCCTGCTGGAGATGTGGATCGCCGATCCGGACGGGTTGCGGATCGTGCTCGTGCAGATCCCGGATACCCATCCACTGCGACTCGACCAGCGCTCTTAGATCGCTCTAACGAAAAGCGCGAATGGCCGCCTGAATGGGAACGAAAAAAGTGTGAACGGTCAGGCGGCGACGTGTGCCGGGGCGAGTGCGGCCTCGCCGGCCGAGGTCAGGCGGGCCGGCATGAGGTCACCGATCGCGCCTGGCGCCACCGGCTCGATCAACCCGGCGTGTGCGAGCGTGTGCGCCATGTACTGGTCACAACAGGGAACATTGTCGATGAACAGGTCGGGCTCGCTGCTGCAGCTGATCGTCGCTCGGCCGGCGACCACCGCGCGGAGCATCGACATGGCTCGGTGGTTCAGACCTTCTGGCAGTGGTACGACGACGGCGGACATCATGGTTTCCCCGGTGCTGTTGGCTTCCCCTGCGAGTCTGTTGTAGCACTCGTCCCTGACAAATCGTTGGATGTTCGCTGACCCCGAAGGGTTTCATCGAGTTTTCCAAACCGATTGTTACTAACAGGAGCGGCCACCGTCCACCCAGATACGCCCGTCCTCGAGTCAACCGTTATGGTTACCGGTCGAGCTTCGCCCGCACCCAGGCTGGCCAGCCACGAGGGCGCCTGGCGAGCGCGCCGAGCAGGCGCAGGCCGTCGAAGTTCGCCGTGCGCGCGGCGATCAGCCCGTCCCGCAGCACGATCTTGTCGACCGTCACCCACTCGATCGGGCGACGACCGAACGTGCCGGCGAGCCGCAGTTCGACAAACACGGTGTCCTCGTCGGCCTCGGCCCAGCTCAGCACCTCGCCCCGCAGGTCGGGAATGGTCTGGAGCAGCTCGTCGAGGAAGTTCGCCAGGCCGTCGTGCCCGCGCGCGGTGGTGGACAGCGGCTGGGTGAACGTGGCGTCGGGCTGGGTGAGCGCCAGGAAGCCCTCGACGCTCGGCGCCGACCACGCGTCGGCGAACCGGCGGACGAAGGTCGCCGTGTCGGTCTGGAACATGAGCTCACGCTAACGGAACGTCAGGCCGGCGCGGGCGAACGGTCGGCGACCAGCCGGACCGCGAGCCAACCGAGCACGCCGCCCATCAGGTAGCGCTGCCAGCGCAGCCACACCGGGCGGGCGGTCAGGAAGCGGGCCAGTGAGCCCGCGGCGAGCGCGATCAGCCCGTTGACCAGCACGGCGATCACGACCTGGATTCCGCCGAGGGTCAGGCTCTGCAGGGCGACCGAGCCTCGTTCGTGGTCGATGAACTGGGGCAGCAGCGCGATGTAGAGCACCGCGATCTTCGGGTTGAGCAGGTTGGTCACCAGGCCCATCGCGAACAGCCTGCGTGGGCGCTGCACGGTCAGCTCGCGCGGTTCGAAGGCCGACCGGCCACCTGGCCGGACCAGCTGCCACGCCAGGTACAGCAGGTAGGCCGCGCCGGCGATCTTGAGCCCGGTGTAGGCCGCCGGCACGGCCAGGAAGATCGCGGTCAGCCCGGCGGTCGCGGCCGCGAGGTAGGCGAGGAAGCCGACCGCGACGCCGAGCAGCGACACGAGTCCGGCGCGCCTGCCCTGGGCGATCGACCTGGACACCAGGTAGATCATGTTCGGGCCGGGGATCAGCGCCATCCCCAGCGACATCAGCGCGATTCCCGTCGCGGCGGCCCAGGTCACCATGCGGCCAGCCTACGTCCGGTCGACGGGGGGTCAGCGGCGGTAGATCCCGTAGCCGAAGCCGTCGACGTGCAGCCGGCCGTCGGCGTGCGAGGTGCCCTGGCCGAGCACGAGGTCGCCGGGCACCGGGATGTCGGCCGTCGCCGGGGTGAAGGACGGGTTGACCGCCACGGTGAACTCGTCGCCGCGCCGGTAGACGAACGGGTAGTCCAGGTTCACGATCTCCAGGTCGCCCGACGTGCCCAGCGCCGGGTTGGCCGCGCGCAGCGCGATCAGCTCCCGGACGAGGTTGAGCAGCGAGTCGGGGTCGGCCCGCTGGTCGGCCACGTTCGGCCGCTGGGGCGACGGGTCCGGTGGCAGGTAGGTGACCTTCGGATCGCTGGCGTCCCACTGCATCGGGGTGCGGGAGCCGGCCCGGTTGTAGCCGGCGTTGACCGGGCCGAGCACGCTGCCCTCGAAGTCGGGTAGGCCCGGCTGGTACTGCATGCCGATCTCGTCGCCGTAGTAGATCGCCGGCAGGGTCTGCCAGGTCAGCAGGAACACCAGCGCCGTGCGGGCCTGGTAGGCGGTGCGGCTGCCGGCGACCAGCCGGGGGAAGTCGTGGTTGGCGCTGGGCAGGATGATGTGCCCGCTCTGGCCGATCACGGTCATCGCGGTGGCCCACTCGGCGAGGAAGTCGGTGATCGAGCCCGCGCCGGAGGCGTCGAAGAAGCACGGGCGTTGGCGCCAGGTGCTGTCGAAGACCGCGCCGTTGTGGAACAGCGAGCGGAAGGCCTGGCTGGAGCCGAAGTGCAGGAAGAAGTCGGCGTGGAAGCCAGAGGGCACCGACACCT
The DNA here is from genome assembly GCF_054779715.1 of Actinophytocola sediminis. NCBI lineage: Bacteria > Bacillati > Actinomycetota > Actinomycetes > Pseudonocardiales > Pseudonocardiaceae > Actinophytocola > Actinophytocola sediminis. The sequence continues at coordinate 115,853 of NZ_BAAGXS010000025.1, forward strand.
GCGGCTGGGCCCACTCGCTGAGCAGCACCGCGTCCGGGTGGGTGGTGTCGGCCCAGGCACGCAGCTCCCGCCACAGTTTCGCGGTCTCCGCCTTGCCGGCGTCGTCCTTGACCAGCGAGGCGGCCATGTCCACGCGGAAGCCGGCGACGCCGAGGCGCAGCCAGTGGTCCATGATGTCGCGCAACGCCTGCCGGTTGGCCAGTGGGCCCTCGGCGTCGACGGGTTGGCGCCACGGTTGGGTGTCGTCCATCCGCGCGTAGCCGAAATTGAGCGCGGGCTGCATCGGGAAGAAGTTCGGCAGGTAGTAGCCGTCGCGGGAGCCGGGTGAGGGTTGGAATCCCTCGACCGGGCGATCCGACCAGATGAACCGGTGGTCGGTCGGGTCGTTGGCGGAGTGCTGGAACCACGGGTGCTGGTCGGAGGTGTGCCCGGCGACCAGGTCGAGCAGCACCCGGATACCGCGTTTGCCGGCCGCGTCGACCAGCGCGACGAGGTCGTCGTTGGTGCCGTAGCGCGGGTCGATCCGCAGGTAGTCGGCCACGTCGTAGCCCGCGTCGCGCATGGGGGAGACGAAGCACGGGTTGAGCCACACGGTGTTGATCCCGAGCCAGCTCAGGTAGTCCAATGTGGACTCGATGCCGTTCAGGTCGCCGATGCCGTCGCCGTTGCTGTCCGCGAAGCTCTGCGGGTAGATCTGATACAGGACGGAGTCGGCCAACCAGTCGGCCATGCGAATCCTCCTCGTCACTGCCGCCTGGTGAGGCGCAGGGATCGGATACCGGGCATCGGTAGTTCCACGGTCGCCGCCGCGGTGCCCGCGTCGGCGACCTCCACCTTGCCAAGGTAGTCGACCGGCAGGGTGTCGGTGCGGCGCAGTGTTCTCCACTGAGCCCCGGTCGGCCAGTCGCCGCCGTCGAGCTCGCGCCACACGCGCTGGAGGTTGCCGTGCCGCTCGTCGACCCGGCGCGCGGTCAGCTCGTAGGTGCCCGGTGTCAGGCCGGACACCTCGACGGTGACCGTCCGGTCGAGCGCCGCTGATCCGTCTATTTTGGACTGATCGAGGGTTCCGTTCCACACCAGCACATCCACTGTGGACTCGGTGCGGGTGGCGAGCGCGTCGACGATGCCGCCCGCGCCGTCGCCGGTGACCGAGACCGGCAGCCGGCCGCCGTCGAGCGCGGACAGCAGGGCCAGCGCCCAGAACCGGGGTTTGCGCAGGTTGCCGACGGTCAGCAGGCCGAACCCGCCGTGCAGCAGGCGGGGTGCCCAGCCCAGCTCCTCGAACTGGTCGGAGGCCACCCAGTAGGCGAGGCAGTCGGTGGTGTCCAGCGCGCTCTTCATGCCCCGCAGCAGGAACGGCGCGGCGAACACGGTGTCGTTGACCCGGTGGAAGTGGGTCGGGGTGACGCCCCACTCGGTCCACAGGATCCTCGGTGCCGGCCTGCCGGTGGCCTCGGCGAACGAGCGGGTCAGCGGGCGCAGGTCCAGCGGCGCGTTGCCGTAGGTGTGGGTGGAGACGAAGTCGATGGGGACGTCGTTCGCGCGGCAGTGTTCCAGCAGCGCGCCGACCCAGCCGGCGGCGGCCGAGGACGGGCCGCCGACGGCGATCCGGTGGTCGACGGCCTTGACCGCGCGGGCGGCGAGCTCGTAGAGGCGCAGGTAGTCGTCCTGGGTGCCGTTCCAGAAGACCGCCAGGTTGGCCTCGTTCCAGACCTCGAACTCCCAGGTGGCGACCTCGTCGGCGCCGTAGCGGTCGCGCAGGTGGGTCGTCAGGGCGCCGACCAGGTCGGCCCAGCGCGACCAGTCCGCGGGGACCGACACCTGCGCGTCGTAGGCGAAGACGGTGTAGTCGGGGTCGGCGCAGAGCTCGCGCGGCATGAACGACAGCTCGACGACGGGCTTGAGCCCGATGGCGAGGAACCGGTCGTAGACGGCGTCGAGTCCGGTGAAGTCGAAGGTCCCGTCCGCGCGGACGGTGACGGTCTCCGGGAGGAAGGTGCCGTGCGCCCGGACCGACCGCACGCCGAGGTCGTCGCGCATGATGCGCAGCGCGTCGGCGTACTCGGCGGCGACGTCCGAGCCGCCGGGGCCGGGTTTGTCCCAGAGCAGCAGGGAGAGGTGCTCGGCGCCGATCATGCGTCGCCACACGTCGGGCAGTGGGCGTGGGGTGGCGGCCGCGTCGACCGCCACCCGGACGCCGGCCGGTTGTGGGCCAGCCGGCTGGGGGATGGCGGTGGCGGCGGGGGAGAGCGGGCCGGGGCCGTCGTCGGACCAGGTCGCGACGCGGTAGTGGTACTGGACGCCCGGCTCGACGAGGGTGTCGGCGTAGGGCGGGTGCGGCACGGCGAGGACGTCGCCGCCGAGGTGGTCGAGCGGTTCGAACGGGCCGTCGCGGTCGGTGGCGCGGTGGACGAGGTAGCCGAGGGCGTGCTCGACGGCCGGCCAGTCGAGCAGGACGAGCCCGGTGCCTGGGTGGGCGGTGAGGGTCTGGGGCGCCGGCAGCTCCGCGGTGCCGGCGAGCCGGTCGTCGCTGGTCCGCGCCCAGTTCCGGCGCGCACTGGTCTCGGTCACGGGTGATCCCCTCAGTGCGGTCCACGCTGCCTGTAAGCGCATACACTAGGTCCGCCGATCAGCCCCCCGCAACCGCCGCCAACCGCAGCGATGGGGCCCTTAGCTGCACTGGGGTCAGCGGGTGAAGCCGGGGAGGCGGCGTTCTGGTTCGGGTGGGGGTGGGCAGCCGCAGCTCTCCCGGTGGGTCTGGGTCACCGGCAGCAGCACCGATCTCGGCTCGCGGTCCGGGTCCTGTAAGCGGTCCACCAGCATGTCCACCGCCGCCCCGCCGAGCTTGCGCATCGGCTGGCTCACCGTGGTCAGGCTCGGGCGCACCACCCGCCCGAGCGGGATCCCGTCGAACCCGACCACCGCCACGTCCGCCGGCACCCGCAACCCCCGCCGCTCCAACGTCTGCAGCGCGCCGAGTGCCATCTGGTCGTTCGCGCACACCAGCGCCTCCGGCGGCTGCCCGACCCGTGCCAGCAACCGGTCGGTCGCCGCCCGGCCGTCGGCCTGGGTGAAGTTCCCCCGCGTGTCCGGCTCGTCGGGCACCGCGAGCCCGGCCGCCGCGCACGCCCGCTGGAAACCGTGGAACCGGGCCTCAGCGTCCGGCGAGTCCACGGTCCCACCGAGGAAAGCCAGCCGCCGCAGGCCGTGGTCGGCGATCAGGTGGCTGGTCATCTCGAACTCGCCGTCGGCGTTGGCGACCTCGAGGTGGTCGAGGTGGTCGATCTCCCTCGGTCCGGCGATCATCACCACCGGCAGCCTGCGGGAGATGATCTCCAGATCCTCCGTGGGCACCGTGCGCGCCAGCACCGCGAACCCGTCGACCCGCCCGGCCACCTTGGCCACCAGGCTCTCCGGGCCACCCGCCAGCGACGCGGCGATCAGCAACGCGTACCCGTGCCGGCGCGCGGCCCGTTCCATGCCCCGGGTGATCTCGTCGGCGTAGAGCATCTGCTCCGGGTCGCTGGCCGTGTCGTCCTCGACCTCGGGGTCGGCGTAGTCCGGGAAGCACAGCCCGAGTACCCCGGTACTGCGGCTGGCCAGCCCGCGCGCGCTGCCGCTGGGCACATAGCCGAGCTCCTTGGCGATCGCCAGCACCCGTTCCCTGGTCTGCGTGCGCACGGTGTCCGGATTCCGGTACACCCTGGACACCGTGGCGATCGACACCTGCGCGCGCTTGGCTACGTCATAGACCGTGGGGGCGCCCATATTTCTCCCTGTAAGCGCATTCAGACCCAGCACCCTACCCGGCCCCGGTCCAGCTCCGCCACAGCTCCGCATAGCGCCCACCGGCGGCCACCAGGTCAGCGTGCGCGCCAGTCTCCACCACCTGACCGTGTTCGAGCACCAGCACCCGGTCGGCCAGCTCGGCCTGGGTCAGCCGGTGCGCCACGATCACCGTCGTGCGGCCCGTGGTCGCGGCCACCGCCGCCCGCTCCAGCTCACGCGCCCCCGCGCTGCCCGCCTCGGCCGTCGCCTCGTCCAGGATCGCCACCGTCGGGTCGGTGAGCACCAACCTGGCCAGCGCCAACTGCTGGGCCTGGGCCGCGGTGAGCCGGTGCGCGCTCTCGCCGACCACGGTGTCCAACCCGTCCGACAACGCGCGCACCCAGGCCATCGCGCCGACCACCGACAGCGCCTCGACGGCCTCCTGCTCGGTGGCCGCCGGCCGGGCCAGGCGCAGGTCGGCGATCAGCGGGCCGGAGAACACGTGCACCTCCTGGCTCAGCATCGCGATGTGCCGCCCCCGGTTCAACTCGCCGACCGGCACGCCGCCAAGCGCCACCGTGCCGGCGACCGGGTCGAGCACGCCGGCGACGATCCCGGCCAGCGTCGACTTGCCGGCGCCGGTCGCGCCGACCACCGCCAGCCGCTCACCGGGCGCGATCCGCACCGACACGCCACCGAGCACCAGCGGCCCGTCGGCGTAGCGGTGCCCGACGCCGGTCAGCTCCAGCCCGCTGTCCACCGGCTCGCGGACCACCGCCGGCGGGCCCGGCCGGTCGAGCTCGGCGACCCCGACCAGCCTGGCCAGGCTCGCGCCCGCCGACTGGATCTCGTCGAACTGCAGGATCACCGCGCCGATCGGGTTGAACAGCCGGTGGAAGTACAGCGCGGCGGCCGTGGTCGCGCCGACGGTCACCAGATCCGCGCGCACCAGCAGGAACCCGCTCACCAGGATCGCCGCGAGGCCGACGAACTCGGCCCGGTTCAGCCGGCCGACCAGCCGGGTGAACAGCCGGAACACCCCGATCGACAGGTCCATCGCGGCCCGCGAGCGCTCGTTGACCACCGCCGTGTGCTCGTCCTCGAGCCGGTAGGCGCGCACGGTCTGGCCGCTCTGCAACGAGCTGACCATCGCCTGCGCCCGTTCGCCGACCGCCACCCGCTCCCGCGCGTAGAACGGGCCCGACCTCGGCAGGTACCAGCGCACGGCGAGCACGTACATCGGCGCGGCGACCAGGCCGGCGATCCCCAGCCGCCAGTCGAGCGCGAACATGCCGCCCGCGGTCAGCACGATCGTCAGCAGCGCCGACACCAGCTGCGGCCCGGTGCTGACCAGCGCGGTGGTGACCGCCGAGACGTCGTCGCCGACCCGGGAGAGCAGGTCCCCGGTGCCCACCCGGTCCAGCGTGCTGGCCGGCAGGTGCAGCGTGCGGTCGAGCACCCGCTCCCGCAACCGGGCGAGCACGGTCTCCCCGAGCCTGCTCAGCAGCGTGGCCGACACCCCGGTGAGCAGTCCGGTGGCCAGCGCGGCGACCGCGATGATCACCGCGGCGAGGACCACGTCGCCGGTGGCCGCCCCGCCGGCGATGTCGTCGACCATCGCGCCGAGCACCCAGGGCGCGACCAGCCCGCCCGCGCTGGCGCCGACCGCGGTGACCATGGTGGCCACCCCGAGCCACGGCAGGCGGCGCACCTCGGCCCACAGCGCGGCCCAGGTCCTGCTGGCCGAGGCGATCGGCAGCAGCTCGCGGGTCATCGCAGCACCGTCTCGCGGTACCGGGCGTCGGTCTCGGCCAGCTCGGCGTGCGTGCCGGTGGCGATGATCCGCCCGCCGTCGAGCACCAGCACCCGGTCGACGACCGCGAGCAGCGCGGGGCTCGCGGTGACCAGCAGCGTGCTCGCCGAGGCCCGCAGCCCGACGATGCCCTGGGCGATCCGCTCCTCGGTGACCGCGTCGACCGCGGTGGTCGGTTCGTGCAGCACGAGCACCGGCGGCCCGGCCGCCAGCGCCCTGGCCAGCCCGATGCGCTGGCGCTGCCCGCCGGACAGCGTCGTGCCCCGGTCGGTGACCGGGTGGTCGAGCCCAGCGGGCGCGGCGGCCACGATGTCGTCCGCGGCGGCCGCGGCCACCGCGGCCGCGACCGTCTCCGCCGGCCGCGCGACCCCGGCGTTCAGGTTGCTGCGCAACGTTCCCTCGAACAACGCGACGTCGTGCTGCTCGACCAGCACCGCCGCGCGGCTGGTCGCCAGGTCGAGCTCGGCCAGCGGCACCCCGCCGACGCACACCGACCCCAGGTAGTCGCCCGCCGGCACCGCGCCGGCCAGCAGCTCCAGCAGCGCGTCGCAGTCACGCTGGTCGTAGCCGACGACGCCGACGGTCTCGCCCGGCTCGAGGTCGAGGCTCAGCCCGGTGAGCGTGCGGTAGGAGACCTCGCGCAGCGCTACGCCGGCGGCCGGCAGGTCGGTGCGGGTGCCCGGGGTCAGCACCGGGGGCGCGGTCAGGATGCGCACCAGCCTGGCGGCCGACGCGCGTGCCTCGGCCACCATCTGGCCGGCGAACCCGAGCAGCCGCACCGGCTCGGCGATGAACTGCGCCAGGCCGACGACGGTGATCAGCTCGCCGATCGTGATCCGCCCGTCGAGCGCGCGCCACCCGGCGAACCCGGCGACCGCGGCGAGGAACAGCCCACTGGCCGCGGCGGTGATGCCGAGGTAGACGCCGTTGGTGGTGGCCGCGCGCAGGCTCGCGCGCAGCGCGCCTCGGCTGGTGGCGCGGTAGGTGTCCGCGGCGCTGGCCTGGGCGCCGATGCCGCGCAGCGCCCGCACCCCGCGCACCAGGTCGGTGGCCAGCGCGGTGGTCTCGCCCGCGGTCTCCTGGGCCGCCGCGGCCCGCCGGGTGAGCAGCGGGCTGAGTACCTGCAGCCCGGCCACCAGCAGCGGCACCCCGACCAGCACGGTGATCCCGAGCGGCACGTCGATGGTCAGCAGCGACACCGCCGACACGCCGAGCCCGATCAGCGCGGCCGTGCCCATCGACCCGGCCTCCATGACCGTCGCGGCCCGTTCGGCGTCGGAGGTGGCGACCTGGAGCACCTCGCCCGCGCGCATCCCGGTCCGGTGCCCGCGCGGGTCGAGCACCCTGGCGACCACCTCCACCCGCAGCTGGTGTATTTCGCGTTGCATGGCGACCACCATGTGCCGGGCGCCCAGCCGCCAGGCGGTGGTCAACGAGGCGAACAGCGCGGCCAGCACCAGCACCCACCACAGCAGGGACCACGTGTCCCCGGTGCCGACGGCCCGGTCGATGATCACGCCGATCATCACCGGCACCAGCGCCTCCGCTGCCTGGTGGCCGGCGAGTAACGCCACCCCGGCGGACATCCGACCACGGTGGCGGCCTATCGATCTGCGCAGCAGGCGACCACCGGTGAGCTCGCGCACGAGGGCTCCTCCCAGTTTCTCCGGGAAGCCTAATGAGCCACCTGCTGCCAACCACAGGCCGCCGTTCGCCTGAGCCGCGTGGCTGCCAACCGCGGCTAAGGGGAACGGAACGCGACCCAGCCACCGACCCGCACGGAACCGGAACCCACTTGCTCAACGCAACGAACACTTTTGACTCCGGGGAGGCGGGACGGTCGCGCAGTTCTCACGGTGCTCATTGCTTATAACCCCAATTGGGGGTATTAATGGGGGTATGCCAAAAGTGAACGTGTACCTGCCGGACGACCTCGCCGAGAGCGTCAAGGAGACCGGCCTGCCGGTCTCGGCCATCTGCCAGCGCGCCCTCGAACAGTCGATCAAACGGGTCGGCGCCATCCGCGCGATCACGATCGGCGACCTGAACCAGGCCGACCCGACCGCCGGGCTGTCCCATTTCACGCCGCGGTCCAAGCAGGCCGTCAAGATCGCCATCCACCGGGCGCGGGAGCGCGGCGCGGCCGAGATCGGCACCGGGGACCTGCTGGCCGGCATGCTCACCGAGGGCGCCAACCTCGCCCTGCAGATCCTGCGCTCCCTGGAGATCGACCCGGCGATCGTGCTGCGCGAGGTCGACCAGCACGCCGCGGTCGCCGAGCCGGGTGCGGGCACCCGGCTGAGCCGCACCGCCGCCAACGCCCTGGAGCTGACCGTGGTCGAGGCGCTCCTGGCCGGGCACAACTACGTCGGCTGCGAGCACCTGCTGCTCGGTCTGGTCGCCGAGCCGGACGGCGCGGCGGGCGAGGTGCTCCGTGGGCTGGGAGTCGAGTCCAAGCAGGCCAGGCAGGCGGTGGCCGCCGCGCTGGTCGGCTACGCGCACCTGCGCGCGAACCAGGACACGACCGGCGAGCTCACCTCGGTGGTCCAGCAGGCGCTCGCGCCGCTGCTGCGGCGGCTGGACCGGCTGGAGCAGCAGGCGGGGCTGACCTGAGGGTCAGTCGTCCTCGTCGATCTCCGCCTTCGGCGCGCCGTTCACGCAGCGCAGCCGGACCTCGATCTCCCGGTCGCCGGACTGGAACTTCACCGACGGGTGATCGTCGACCTCGTCGTCAGAGTCGACCAGGAAACCCTGTTCCGGCACCGCCTGCAGCACCCGCACCCCGCCGGGCGCACACTGGGAGAGCACCGTGCCACCGGCGGTCGTGGTGGTCACCTCCTGCCCGTTCACGGGCACCGACGTCGGCGGCGAGGTCGTCGGTGAGGTCGGCGGCGACACCCGTGAGGACTCGGCCGGCTCGGCTGGCCTGCTCCGCAGCTGATCGTCCACTTCGGACTGGCTGAGCGGGCTGCTGCCGCCGCCGAAGATGTCCGTGCCGATGGCCGACACCGCGGTCATGCCGACCGCGGTCGCCGCCGCCGCGGCCACCAGCCACAGCAGCACCCCGGTGGTGACCCGTCCGCGCCGCACGCCCCCGAGTATGCCCGCCGCGATGGTTAACGCGGCCCTAACGCCGGCCTATGGCCGCCCTGGCCAACCGCGGTTTCGGCGGCTGGTGCCTTAGTGTTCGACCACATGGCGCAGGTACTGGTGGTCGAGGACGACGCGACCATCCGCACGTCGATCATCCGCGGGCTCACCGACCGCGGCCACGCCGTGGTCTCCGCGCCGACCGCGCTGGCCGGCCTGGAGCTGGCGGTGAGCGACCGGCCCGACGTCGTCGTGCTCGACCTCGGGCTGCCCGACCTCGACGGCAAGGTCATGCTGCGCATGCTGCGGGGCGTGTCCGACGTGCCGGTCGTGGTGGCCACCGCGCGCGACGACGAGAGCGAGATCGTCGCCGTGCTGGACGCGGGCGCCGACGACTACGTGGTCAAACCGTTCGGCGTCGCGCAGCTCGACGCCCGGATCCGCGCGGTGCTGCGCCGCGGCGCGGACGATCCGGCCGACCAGACCGTCGCCGTCGGCGGTCTGCTGGTCGACCCGCGCTCCCGGCGGGCGACGCTGGACCAGCGGGTGCTGGAGCTGACCCCGCGCGAGTTCGACCTGCTGCACTACCTCGCCGCCCGCGCCGGCGAGGTGGTCAGCAAACGGGAGCTGCTCACCGAGGTCTGGCAACTGCCATACGGCGGCGCGGACAAGACCGTCGACGTGCACCTGTCCTGGCTGCGCCGCAAGCTCGGCGAGACCGCGCAACAGGCCCGCTACCTGCACGCGGTGCGCGGTGTCGGCGTGCGGCTCGCGGCGCCGGGGGAGTGATCGCCGATGCGTCGTCGCGTGCTGCTGCTGGTGGCGGCCACCACCACGCTGGTGCTCGTCGCGTTCCTCGTGCCGCTGGCGATGCTGGTCCGCAACGCGGCCGCCGACCAGGCGATCCAGCGCGCGGCCGTGCAGGCCCAGGCGCTGACCTCGCTGGTCGTGGCCACCGAACGGCAGATGATCGAGCTGGCCGTCGAGCAGGTCAACGCCCGCTCCGAACAGGATGTGACGGTGTTCCTCGACGGGGCCCGGCTCGGGGTCCCGGTCGAGCGCACGCCGCTGGTCGAGCTGGCCGAGAGCGGCCGCAGCGAGTCGGCGCGGGTGGCCGGCGGACAGGAGATCGCGTTCGCCGTGCAGCGGCCGGGGGCGGCCACGGCGGTGATCCGCACGTTCGTCCCGGATGCCGAGCTGAGCCGAGGTGTCGGCCGGGCGTGGCTGCTGCTCGGCGGGCTCGGGCTGTTGTTGCTGGTGGTGTCGCTGATGGTGGCCGACTGGCTGGCTCGCGCGTTCGTTCGGTCCACTGTGGACCTCGCGGCGGTGTCCCACCGGCTCGGCCGGGGGGAGCTGGCCGCGCGGGCCGACGAGTCGGCGCCCGGGGAGCTCGGCGTGGTCGCCGGCGCGCTCAACGGGCTGGCCGGCCGGATCGACGAGGCGCTGCGCGAGGAGCGGGAGACGATCGCGGACCTGTCGCACCGGGTGCGGACCCCGCTGACCTCACTGCGTATGGAGGCCGAGTCGCTGTCCGAAAGGGACAGTGAGCGGATCGTGGCCGGGGTCGAGGCGGTGCACCGCGCGGTGACCGACGTGATCCACCAGGCCCGCAGGCGCGGCGGCACGCCGGAGGGCACGGTCACCGACGCGGCCGAGGTGGTGGCGGCCAGGGTGGCGTTCTGGGCGGTGCTCGCCGAGGACACCGAACGCGCGCTGACCGTGGACGTGCGGCCAGGCCCGCTGCCGGTGGCGCTCGGCCGGGCCGACCTGGAGGCGTGCGTGGACGCCTTGCTGGGCAACGTGTTCGCGCACACGCCGAACGGCACCGCGTTCGCCGTGCGGCTGGTCGCGGTGCCCGGCGGCGCCCAGTTGGTGGTGGCCGACGCCGGACCGGGGCTGCCGGCCGAACCCGTGCTGCGGCGCGGGGTGAGCGGCTCGGGGTCGAGCGGGCTCGGGCTGGACATCGTGCGCAGGGCGGCCGAACGCACCGGCGGCTCGGTGGTGCTCTCGCCGGGGCCCCGAGGTGGGCTGAGCGTGGCCGTCACGTTCTTAGGGTCGCGTTAACCGTCGGGCAGCGCGCCGCTAGGCCGGGGCGCGCGACTGTGGTGGGGAACCGGAACCCAGCCAGAAAGGACCCACCATGAACCGCAGGACCATCGTCGTGGCCGCCGCCGCGGGAGCGCTGATCGTCTCCGCGGGCAGCGCGATCGCGTTGGCCGCCAACGACCGGACCGACAGCCCGGTCGTCGGCGTGGCCGCCCAGCAGACCAGTAACTCGGTCACGGCCACCGCGTCCGAGTCGTCCTCAGCGTCGTCTCCTGAGTCGTCTCCTGCTTCGTCGTCGGCGGCTTCTCCTTCGTCGTCAACGCAGTCCCCGGCATCGTCGACCGCCGCCGGCCTGACCCCGGACGACGCGGTGCGGGTGGTCCAGCAGCGGCTCGGCGGCGGCCAGGTCCACGAGGTGGAGCGCGAGGAGGAACACGGCCGCCTGGAATGGAAGGTCGAGATCTCCAAGGACAACATCACCTACGACATCCGCGTCGACGCCAAGACCGGTGGGATCACCAGGGTGGAACAGGATGACCGCGACGACGACCGCGACGACGACCGGGATGACGACCGCGACGATGACTGGGACGACGATCGGGATGACCACAAGGGCGGCGACCGTTGATCGTCAGTCGGGGATAACCTGCGGGTTGTGCACAGAGGCATCGCGGTACGTCGCATCGACGCGATCCAGCTCGGCCGGCATGCCACCCAGCTGGAGACGCTGTACCGGCGCTGCTTCACCGAGCCACCGTGGCGGGAGTCGGCCGAACGCCTCGCCGGTTTCCCCGGCCGCCTCACCGCACACCTCGGCCGCGCCGGCTTCACCGGCCTGGTCGCCGTGGCCGGCGGCCACCTGGTCGGCGCGGTCTACGGCTGGCCAGCCGGGCCGCGACTGGCCACCGGCTCCCCCTTCGACGACGCCCTGGCCGCCGCGGTCACCGCCGAGGTGGCCGGCCGGCTCGTCGCCCCGGCGCTGATCGTCGCCGAGCTGATGGTCGACCCGGCCCACCAGCGCCACGGCATCGGCCGCGGCCTGCTGACCAGGTTCGTCAACGGCTGGCCGGCGGCCTGGCTGTGCACCCACCCCGACGCGCCGGCCGCCCGCCTCTACCGCCAGGACGGCTGGCGGGAGGAGACCAAGTTCGAGGTCGACGAGTACCCGATGGTCCTGTTCACCTGGCGCGCGCTCACCTGAACGCGGCCAACTGCTCGTCCAGCGGCGCGCCGGTCAACCGATTGGCCACAGTGGACAGTGTGTAGGCGCCGATCCCCAGGACCACCTCCAACGCCTGCCGCCTGGTGAAACCGTTGGCCAGGAAGGTCGACAGCCGCTGCTCGCCGACCGCGCCCGCCGACTCCAGAACGTCCACAGTGAACTCCTGGACGGCAGCGAGCCGCGGGTCCGGCACCGGCGTGCCCGCCCGTAACGCGGCGATCAGCCCGGGATCCGCGCCGAGCCGGGTGAGTGTCGCGGTGTGCATGGCGACACAGACCGCGCACCCGTTGCGCACGGCGACGGTCATGATCACCGTCTCGCGGGCGAGCTGGTCGAGCGTGCTGGTCTCGAACATGGCGCTCAGCTTCAGGAAGCCGTCGAGCAGGGGTGGCGACTCGGCCATCCTGGCGACCGGCGCCGGCAGGTAGCCCAGGCGGTCGGCGGTGGCGGCCATGGCCCGGCGGGCGGCCGGCGGCGCGGACTCGACGGTGTGGTCGACGAACATGGGCAACTCCCGATAGGTTGGACAACGTGGTTGACGATACAGTAAACCAGGTTGACGAAATCGGGCAAGGGTACGAGCTGCCACTGCTCCTGTTCGCCGGCTTCCGCGCGCTCATCGACCAACTGCACGCCGAACTGGCCAGGCAGGGACATCCGGACGCCAGGCCGGCGCACGGGTTCGCCATGCAGGCCATCGGCCGGGACGGGGCGACGGCGAGCGAACTGGGCAGGCGGCTCGGGGTGTCCAAACAGGCCGCTGGCAAGACCGTCGACCGGCTGGAGCGGCTCGGCTACGTCGAGCGGGTCGAGGACGAGGCCGACGCGCGCCGCAAGCTCATCCGCCTGACCCCGCACGGTGTCGAGCTGCTCGCCCGGTCCGCGGCGATCTTCGACGAGCTGCGGGCGGAGTGGGTGCGCACGCTCGGCGCGCGGCGGGTCCGCGACCTGGAGACCGGGCTGCGCCGGGTCGTGCCGGCCGGTCTCATGCGCCTGGACGCCGCCGGCTGGTTCGGTGCCGACGGTGGGGCATGAGCGATTGCCGAACGGTCGGCCTGGCTGGTATTTTCGGCAGGTCAGGAAATCCCGCCCAGAAATGACTGGGGGCGCCCGGGCCGATCGGGGGGCGGGGATCCGGGCGCCCATTCGCAGCGAATAACCCGACCCGCGCCGGTAGCGATACCACCGGTCGCGACAGTCCGGGATTCCGATGCCCAGCCAACGGATGATCAGCTGCACCTCCCTCTTGTGCCAGCATGTTCCGCGCTCCGCGAAACCAACCATGACGCTAGCTGAGTTAACCCGTTGATGTCTTTCCCCGGGCCGGCTGAACAAATTGTCGCCACCGGTGGTGAGAGCCGGGTCAATTACACGAGAATGGCCTAACGGAGATCTCGTTCAGGTGGATTCTCCGCCGGGCGCCACTTGGCCTGGTATCGCTTGGCCTCGTCGGCGTGTGCCGCCGCGTCGGCCAGACGGCGCAGCGCGGACGCGTGTCCTGGCGGAAAGCCGTACTTGGCAAGCCGGGCGTCCACGCTCTCCATCGCGTTGGCCAACGCGAACCGCAGGCTGACCAACACCCCGAGCAGGATCGAGCCCAGCGCGATCGGCCACGACCCGCCGACCCCCGCGAGCACCACCAACAGCACCGCGAAGATCGGCGCCAGCTGCACCAACACCCGCACCAGCGCGCGCACCAGCCAGGTTCGGCTGGTGGCGTCGTGCAGCACCCAGTCGCGGTAGCCGGCCGGCAGCCGGCCGCCGAACTGGTAGTAGAGCCACAACAACGGGTTGGGGCGGCGTGGCCGGCCGGTCATCTCGGCCGGGGCAGGGCGATCGTGCCGGTGGCGGTCGCCACCACCGTCTCCCCGGCCGGGCCGGCGGTGCGCAGCTCGGCACGGCAGTCGACCCGCCGGTCGTCGGTGCTGGTGACCCTGGCGTGCGCGCGCAGCGTGGCGCCGCTGGCCGGCCGCAGGTAGCTGATGGTCACCCCGCCGGTGAGCGCGCCCGGCCCGAGCACGCTGCCGCCGGCGAAGATCAGCGCGGTGTCCGCCGCGTAGGCCAGCACGCCGCAGTGCACCAGGCCGTCGTGCTGGGTGAGCTCGTCGCGGATGTCGAGCTCGACGGTCGCCGCGCCGTCGGTGAGCTCGGTGAGCCGCGCGCCGACGAGCACGCTGAACGGCTGCGCGGCCAGCAACTGCCTGGCCGCCTCGATGGATACCGGCACGACTGCCCCTCATCGGTGGTAAGGAGATCTTGCCACAGCCCGGCACACCTGCTTGTCTCATCGCGTGCGCACTCTGACCCGGTTACTCGTCGTGCTGTCGTTGGCCATGCTCGGTGGCGCCGGCCAGGCCGGCCAGGCAGCCGCCGCGACGACCGTGCCGGTACTGCAGCTCAACCTCTGTCACAGCGGGGCCGCCGACTGCTTCTCCGGCGACGCCGTGGTGGTCAGGGCGGTCTCGGTGATCGCCTCGGTGCGGCCCAAGGTGGTGTCGGTCAACGAGGCCTGCGCCGGCGACGTCGAGCCGTTGCGCGCGGCGATGGGAGAGGCGCGGTCGGTGTTCGTGGCCGCCCAGCGCCCGAACGGCACCCCGGTGCTCTGCGCCAATGGCCAGCAGTACGGCAACTTCGTGCTGGTCGCCTCGTCGCTGGCCGGTGGCGCGGCGGTCACCGGCCGGTACACCGCGCAGGACACCAGCAACGAGATGCGGGTCTGGGCGTGCCTCCCGGCCGGTGCGCTGAGCGCGTGCACCACCCACCTGTCCGCCCGCAGCGGCTCGACGGCGCTCGCGCAGTGCCGTGAGCTGATGACCACCGCGGTCGGCTACGCGGCCACGGCGCCGGTCGTGGTGTCCGGGGACATGAACCTGCGCTACCAGGGCAGCCCGAACGTCCAGGACTGCAACCCGAGCGGCTTCTACCGCAAGGGTGACGGGTCCGTGCAGCACGTGTTCGCCACGAACAACCTGACCTTCGTGAGCGGTCGGACGATCAGCATGTCCGGCACCACCGACCACCCGGCGTGGTTGGTCACCGTCACGCTGGCCTAGCGCTCTCACCAGCGCCGAGTGGCGGTTGTCGGTGCTCGATGCGAACATATGTTCGTGACCGGAGCAACCATTCTGCACGCCGACCTGGACGCGTTCTACGCCGCCGTCGAGCAACGTGACGACCCCCGCCTGCGCGGGCGGCCGGTGATCGTCGGCGGCGGCGTCGTGCTGGCGGCGAGCTATGAGGCGAAGTTCCACGGCGTGCGCACCGCGATGGGTGGTGGGCGCGCGTTACGCCTGTGCCCGCACGCGATCGTGGTGGCGCCGAGGATGTCGGCCTACAGCGCGGCCAGCAAGGCGGTGTTCGAGGTGTTCCGCGACACCACCCCGCTGGTCGAGCCGGTCTCCATCGACGAGGCGTTTCTCGAGGTCGGCGGCTTACACCGGATCGCGGGCACGCCGACGGCGATCGCACGGCGATTACGCGGGGAGGTGCTCGAGCGGGTCGGCCTGCCCATCACCGTCGGCGTGGCCAGGACCAAGTTCCTGGCCAAGGTCGCCAGTGGGGTGGCCAAGCCGGACGGCCTGCTCGTGGTACCTCCCGACGGTGAGCTCGACTTCCTGCACCCGCTGCCGGTGGCGCGGCTGTGGGGCGTCGGCCAGGTGACCTCGGCGAAGCTGCAAGCGCGCGGCGTGCGGACGGTCGGGCAGGTCGCGGCGTTGCCGGAGTCGACGCTGGTCGGCATGCTCGGCCGGGCCGCCGGCCGACACCTGCACGCGTTGGCGCACAACCAGGATCCGCGCCGGGTCCGGGTCGGCCAGCGTCGCCGGTCGATCGGCGCGCAGCGCGCGCTCGGCCGCTCGACCAGGACCGGACACGACCTGGAGGTGTCGCTGGCCGCGCTGGTCGACCGGACGACCCGCCGGCTGCGCGCCGCGCGGCGGGTCTGTCGGACCGTGGTGCTGCGGCTGCGCTTCGCCGACTTCGCGCGGGTGACGCGCTCGCGCACGCTGCTCCAGTCCACCGACGACACCCAACTCGTGCTCGACACCGCGCTGAGGTTGCTGCGCGAGGCCATGCCGACCATCGACGAACGGGGGATCACGCTGATCGGGGTCGCACTGTCCAACTTGGACCGGGACAACGCGATCCAGCTGGCCCTGCCGTTCGACGGCAGTCCGGCCGGCACGCTGGACACCGCGCTGGACCATGTCCGCGACCGGTTCGGCACGGCCGCGGTGACCAGAGCGGCACTGCTCGGTCGCGACCCCGGCATCTCGGTGCCGGTTCTGCCCGACTGACGACAGGAGGCTTACGCACAACTGAATATCGGCCTTGGGTCCGATGTGGATGGTCGCTCGCCAAGCGACCGGCGGCGTTCTGGTGTTGGCTCGGGAGCGATGGGTCGACTCGAGGAGGTGCCGTGGTGACCGTCCTGGCCCAAGCAGACCTGCGGCTGGACGCCAGCGTGATCGACTACGTGTTGCTGGCGGTGTACTTCCTGCTTGTCCTGGGCATCGGGTATATGGCCCGGCGTGGGGTGTCGAACAGTCTGGACTTCTTCCTGTCCGGGCGATCGCTGCCCGCGTGGGTCACCGGGCTCGCGTTCATCTCCGCGAACCTCGGCGCCATCGAGGTCATGGGGATGTCGGCCAACGGCGCCGAGTACGGCATGCCGACCGCGCACTACTTCTGGATCGGCGCGGTGCCGGCGATGCTGTTCCTCGGCATCGTGATGATGCCGTTCTACTACGGCTCGAAGGTCCGCAGCGTCCCGGAGTACATGTTGCGCCGCTTCGGCAAGCCGGCGCACCTGGTCAACGGGATCAGCTTCGCCACCGCGCAGGTGCTGATCGCGGGAGCGAACCTGTTCCTGCTGGCGAACGTGGTCAACCTGCTGCTGGGCTGGCCGCTGTGGGTCTCGGTGGTCGTCGCCGCGGCGATCGTGCTCAGCTACACCGCGCTCGGTGGGCTGTCCGCGGCGATCTACAACGAGGTGCTGCAGTTCGTGGTGATCGTGGCCGCGCTGTTGCCGCTGACCATCGTCGGGCTGTACAAGGTCGGCGGCTGGCAGGGGCTGATGGACAAGGTGAGCGCCGGGCCGGGTGGGCCGGAGCAGGTGAGCAGTTGGCCGGGCAACCAGCTCACCGGGTTCGAGGACAACTTCCTGTCGATCCTCGGCCTGGTGTTCGGGCTTGGCTTCGTGCTCTCGTTCGGCTACTGGACGACGAACTTCGTCGAGGTCCAGCGCGCGCTGGCGGCCAAGAGCATGTCCGCGGCCCAGCGCACGCCGATCATCGGCGCGTTCCCGAAGCTGCTGATCCCGTTCATCGTGATCATCCCGGGCATGGTCGCCGGGGTGGCGGTCACCGAGTTGCAGGGCGCGAACAAGACGGCGCTGCTGGCCGGCGAGGACGCGCCGAGCGGCGCCACGTTCAACAACGCGTTGCTGCTGCTGATGCGGGACCTGCTGCCCAACGGCATGCTCGGCGTCGCCATCGCCGGGTTGCTCGCCTCGTTCATGGCCGGCATGGCGGCGAACCTCAGCTCGTTCAACACCGTGTTCACCTATGACATCTGGCAGGCCTACCTGCGCAAGGACCGGCCCGACGACTACTACCTGCGGGTCGGCCGGGTGGTCACGGTGTTCGCCACGGTGCTCGCCATCGGCACCGCGTTCATCGCCTCCACCTACGCCAACCTGATGGACTATCTGCAGCAGCTGTTCTCGTTCTTCAACGCGCCGCTGTTCGCGACGTTCATCCTCGGCATGTTCTGGCGCCGGATGTCGCCGGCCGCGGGCTGGATCGGCCTGGTCGCCGGCACCGCGTCGGCGATCTTCGTGTTCATCCTGACCGAGTCCGGCGTCTGGGTGCTGCCCGGCCAGGGTGGCGCGTTCGTCGGCGCCGGCGCGGCGTTCGTGGTCGACATCCTGGTGAGCGTGGTGGTCACCTTCGTCACCGCGCCCAAGCCGGCCGAACAGTTGACCGGCCTGGTGTGGTCGCTCACGCCCAAGGAGTCCCGCCAGCGCTCGACCACCGGTGAGGACGCCGGGTGGTACCGCAACCCGGGGCTGCTCGCCGGCATCGTGCTGGTCATCACGATCGTGCTCAACATCATCTTCTAGGAGGACCGATGACCGCGAAACGAACCAGCCGCGTCGCCGCGTTCGACATTCGGCTGGTCATCGCCCTGTTGGTCGGGGTGTATGGGGTGGTGCTCACCGTGCTGGGCATCGGCTTCACCCCGGACGAGGAGATCGAGCGCTCCGCCGGGGTGAACATCAACCTGTGGGCGGGCATCGGGATGCTCGTCGGTTCGGCGGCGTTCGCGCTGTGGGCGGTCCTGCGGCCGCTGGTGGCCCCGGAGCAGGACGAGCCTGCCGACTCATGAAGCTCGGCGGCCGGTCCGGGGGTCCGGCCGCCGAGTCCCCGGTCGGTTACCTGACCACGCGGCGGTAGCGCTGCACCCGGCCGGGGCCGGGCAGCGCGAACCGGCGGATCAGGTAGGTGAGCAGGGCGCCGATGGCCAGCCACAGCAGGGCGGCGAGCCCCTCGTTCAGCAGAGTGGCCAGCTTGGCGTTGTCCGGGGTGAACAAACCGTTGAGCCCCAACGTGATGCCGGAGGCCCAACCATCCACAAAGGAGGCGAAGCTGTTGCCCATGTTGGCCGAGCCGAGCACCAGCACGATATGCACCGCGAGCACGATCGCGAACAGCACGGTGACCACGTTGATCAGCGTGCAGACGATGTTCACGGTGCGGATCCGCCGGTAGTCCGGGTTGGTCACACCTTCCTCGACGTACTCGCCCTCGTAGGCCCCCGGCCCGGCGACCGGCGGAGTCTGCGGGGTGTGCGGAGTCTGCGGGACCGGCGCCGGCTCCGGCCGCCGCGAGATGGCGGGATCGACCACCGCCGGGTCGGCTGGCTCGGCGGCGGGATAGGGGTTGAGCCGGGTCCGGTCGGGGTCGTAACGCATCTGCTACCTCACAGGTATGGCCAATCGCCGACCCCGGCCGCCCACACCCGCGCCGGGCCAGGAGTTCGGCTCACTCGTTGCTTACCCACCGCATCAGCCGATAAACCCGTTCGTGGGTTTGGGTGCTCCCTGCCGTGGTGGCCGGTGTCGGTTGGTGGGCCATGGTTCACCGTCAACACGCTCGGCTACCAACCGTGGTGTGGTGTGCGCGGCGCGCTGAGGTCGGTGCGTGGCTGGACTAGCCTCGGAGTTCGTGCGGGTGGTGAGCAAGGCCAGGCTTCGGTCCGCCGCGCGGCGTCGGGTGCGCGCGCTGCGCTACATGGCGCTGCCCATCCTCCAGTGCGGGATCGCGGCCGGGGTCGCCTGGCTGGTGGCCACCAACGTCTTCGACCACCCCCGGCCGTTCTTCGCGCCGATCGCGGTGATCATCTCCATCGGGGTCGGGCTCGGGCAGCGGCGGCTGCGGCGGGTGGCCGAGCTGATCGTCGGGGTGAGCCTCGGGATCGGCATCGGTGACCTGCTCGTCTATTCCATCGGCACCGGGCCGTGGCAGATCGCGCTGGTGGTCACCCTCGCGATGACCGTCGCGGTGGCGCTCGACGGCGGACCGCTGATCACCGTGCAGGCCGGTGCCTCCGCCGTGCTGGTCGCCGCCCTGGTGCCGCCGGGGACCACCGGTGGGCTCGACCGGATGGTCGACGCGCTGATCGGCGGGCTGCTCGGGCTCGCCGCGGTCGCGCTGCTGCCCGGTAATCCGCCGAAGGTGGCTCGGCGGCACGCCCGTCAGATGATCATGGCGGTGGCCGGCGCGCTGACCAGCGCCGCCGACGCGATCGACACCCGTGACCCGGACCTCGCCGTGCGGGCACTGCGCAGGATCCAGTCCCAGCAGGCCATCGACGACTACCGGGACGCGCTGCGCACCGCGCGGGACATCCTCGCCATCGCGCCGGTGCACTGGCGGCAGCGCCAGCCGTTGCGCGCCTACATCAGCGCGGCCGAGCCACTGGACAGCGCGCTGCGCAACATCCGGGTCCTGTTGCGGCGCACCAGATCCGCGCTCGCCGACGGGGAGCCGGTGCCGCCGGTGATCCCCGTCGCGCTGCGCGGCCTCGCCGAGGCCGCCGGGGAGTTCGCCGAGCGGCTGTGGGCCAGCCGGGGCGAGGTGCGGCAGAAGATCGGCGAGGCGGTCTCGTCGATCGAGGTCGAGAGCCTGGTCGGTGGCGGGTTCTCCGCGCAGGTCGTGGCCGCGCAGACGCGTTCGGTCGCGGTGGATCTGTTGCAGGCCACCGGCATGCGCCACGACGAGGCTCGGGCCGTGCTGCCCCCGATCACCTGAGCCACCTTTTCCTTGTCGGGCAACGGTTTCCGTGATGCCGCCGAAGCTGTGGCGTCGCCGGGGCGGTCACCGTCGGTGACCTGTTTCGGGCCGGCGGCGGCTGAACTCGCGGGTATCCGGCTGAGGGTCGATATTTGGCAGTGGTCGGATGGTCGGTCCGGTGAGGGCCTGAGCGAAACGGGAGACGGCGGTGGGCTCGTCGGAATCGGAACCAGGCGCTGTCTCCGGAACACCGGGGGCGGGGTGGCGGGCCGACTCGTTGGGGCGGCTCGCGGTTCGCGGGGCGCAGTTGGTGGTCATCGTGCTGGCGGTGTGGGTTGCCGGGCAGGTGTTGGGGCGGCTCGCGTTCGTGACCGTCTCGGTGGCCATCGCGATCCTGCTCGCCGCCCTGTTCGTGCCCGGGGTGCGGTTTCTCGTGGGGCGGGGCATGCATCGCGCGTTGGCCACGGTGATCGTGCTGCTCGCCGGGTTGGCGTGTGTCGGCGGGCTGGTGACCTTCATGGTCGGCTCGGTCGTCGCCGGGCTGCCCGATCTCCAGCGGCGGCTGACCGAGAGCTATGACCAGTTGCGCGGCTGGTTGGCCGGCTTCGGCGTCAGCGGGCAGCAACTCGACCGGATGCTCGGCGACGCACAGAACTGGGTCTCGGAGAACCGGTCGAACCTCATGTCCGGGGTCTGGGGTGTGGTCTCCACCGCCGGCACCGTGCTCGCCGGGCTGGTGTTGGCGCTGTTCCTGCTGATCTTCTTCGTCTATGACGGCGAGCGGCTGTGGCGGGGGCTGCTGCGGCCGTGCCCTCCCGGCACCCGGGAGCGGATCGCCACCGCCGGTGACCGCGCGTTCCGGGACCTGACCTCGTTCGTGCGCACCACGCTGGTGGTCGCCTCGATCGACGCGGTGGGCATCGGGCTCGGGTTGTGGATCACCGGCGTGCCGCTGGTGCTGCCGCTGGCCGGGCTGGTGTTCCTCGGCGCGTTCGTGCCGCTGATCGGCGCGTTCGTCTCCGGGCTGGTGGCCGTACTCGTCGCGCTGGTCACGCAGGGGCCGGTGATCGCGTTGGTCGTGGTGGGGATCGTGGTACTGGTGCAGCAGCTGGAAGGCAACCTGCTCGAACCGCTGCTGATGAGCCACTCCGTGAGCCTGCACCCCGTCGCGGTGATCATCGGGGTGTCGGTCGGCGCCGAGTTGGCGGGGGTGGTCGGTGCGTTGCTGGCGGTGCCGGTGATGGCCACCGTGCGCGCGGCGGCGGCGCCCGCGTTGCCGCCCGAGTAGCTACTGTAGGTAACCCTCGACGACGTCGCCGGGCCGGGTCTTGGCGTCGTCCGGATCTTCGCCGGCCGAGCGGCGGGCGCGGCGTTGGCGCAGCAGATCCCAGCACTGGTCGAGCTCGACGGCCAGTGCGCGCAGTCGGGTCGTGTCCGGTTCGGGTTCGCGTTCCAGGCTGTGTTCCTCCTTGATGAGCGCGCCGATTCTGGCGGAAAGCTGTTTGTCGTCCATGCGTCCATGCTGGCACGGTCATCAGAACACCGCGAACGAGTCGCCGGGCAGGGTCACGTGGCCGCTGGTCACCTCGACCTCGCCCACGGTCAGTAGCGGGGTGGGCGGCCGGAGGTCGACGAGGATCTTCGACTCGTCCGTGCCCAGGTTGACCATCAGGCAGCGGGGGCCTCGGCGCAGGATCAGGCAGGACTCGTAGGTCTCGACGTGGAAGCGGTCCAGCCGGGGGTCGGCCAGCTCCGGGTGCGCGCGGCGCAGCGCGATCAGCGCCCGGTAGGTCTCGTACACCGTTCGGTGGGCGGGATCGTGCAGCTCGGCCCACGGCAGGGTGGAGCTGACCACGGTGCGCACGTCCAGGGGGTCGGGCACCTCGGACTCGCCCCAGCCGTGTTCGGCGAACTCGCGGCGCCTGCCGTCGCGCACCGCGGCCGCCAGCTCCTGGTCGGCGAACGAGGCGAAGAACTGCCACGGCGAGCTGGCCGCCCACTCCTCGCCCATGAACAGCATCGGCGTGTACGGCGAGCAGAACACGATCGCGGCGCCGCACAGCATCCTGGCCGGGGAGATCGTCGCGGTCAGCCGGTCGCCCCTGGCCCGGTTGCCGATCTGGTCGTGGTTCTGCAGGTAGCACAGGAAGCGGTGGCCGGCGTGGTGGATCGGGTCGATCGGCCGGCCGTGGGTCCGGCCGCGGAACGACGACCACGTGCCGGCGTGGAAGAACGCGCGGCGCAGCGTGGTCGCCAGCGCGCCCGGCTGGCCGAAGTCCCGGTAGTAGCCGTCGGTTTCGCCGGTGAGCGCCACGTGCAGCGCGTGGTGCAGGTCGTCGCACCACTGGGCGGCGAGGCCGTAGCCGCCGGCCTCCCGCGAGGTGACCAGCTTCGGGTCGTTCAGGTCGGACTCGGCGATCAGGTGCAGCGGCCGGCGCAGGCCCGCCGACAGCGCGTCGACCTCGGCCGCCAGCTCCGCCAGCAGGTGGGTGGCGCCCCGGTCGACCAGGGCGTGCACGGCGTCCAGCCGCAGGCCGTCGAGGTGGAAGTCGCGCAGCCAGCTCAGCGCGTTGTCGATGACGTAGCGGCGGACCTCGTCGGAGTCGGGGCCGTCGAGGTTCAGCGCCGGGCCCCAGATGGTGCGGCCGGCGAAGTACGGGCCGAAGCGGTCGAGGTAGGCCCCGGACGGGCCGAGGTGGTTGTAGACGACGTCCAGCAGCACGCCCATCCCCCGGACGTGGCAGGCGTCGACGAACCGTTTGAACGCCGCCGGGCCGCCGTAGGGCTCGTGGACCGCGCCCCACGCCACGCCGTCGTAGCCCCAGCCAGCGGTGCCGTCGAACGCGTTGACCGGGAGTACCTCGACCAGGTCGACGCCGAGGTCGACCAGGTGGTCGAGGCGGTCGAGCGCGGCGTTGAAGGTGCCCTGTTCGGTGAACGTGCCGATGTGCAGCTCGTAGATCACCGACCCGGCCAGCGCGCGGCCGGCCCAGTCCTGGTCGTGCCAGGGGTGGCCGCCGTGGTCGTAGCGGCGCGACGGGCCGTGCACCCCGGCCGGCTGCCAGCGCGACCGCGGGTCGGGCAGCGGGGTCTGGTCGTCGTCGAGCAGGTAGGCGTAGTCGGTGCCATCGCCAGTGTCGTCGCCAGTGTCCTCGCCGGTGCCCGGGACATCGGCGTGCCACCAGCCGCGCTCGTCCATGGTCATGTCGTGGGTGGTCGGGCCGATGGCCAGGCGCACCCGGTCGCGGTGGGGGGCCCACACCTGGAAGTGTTCGTCGGTCATCACGGCTCCCGGACCAGCAGGGCGACGGGGTAGCGGTCGAGCAGCTCGGCCAGCGGCGCGGCCGGCGGGACGTCGCGGCCGGTGAGCCGGTCGGTCCAGCGGCCGGGAGGTAGCGCGAGCACCGTGTCCTGCCAGCCGACGCGGGCCAGGGCCACCGGGAGCCGGGTGGCGACGGCCACCACGCCCGCGCGGGCGAAGGCCAGCGCGTGGTCGGCGGCCGGGCCGTCGGCGGGCAGCGGGCGGTAGCCGGTGAACAGCTCCGGGTGGGCCCGCCGCAGGCGCAGGGTGGTGCGCACGACGTGCAGCTTGGCCGCGCCGGTGGCGTCGACGTCCGGGAGCCAGCCGGTCTCCAGCCGGGTGAGCAGCCGTTCGCGGGCGGCGAAGTCGACCGGGCGGCGGTTGTCCGGATCGACCAGGGACAGGTCGAACAGCTCGGTGCCCTGGTAGACGTCCGGCACACCCGGCCCGGCCAGGTGCAGCAGCTTCTGGCCAAGCGCGTTGGACCAGCCGGGGCCGGCGATCCGGTCGACGAACGCCTCGACGTCCGCGCGCAGGTCGGCGTCGGCCAGCACCGCGTCCGGCCAGGCGCGCACGGCGGCCTCGAACGCCTCGTCGTGGTCGAGCCAGCTGGTGCGCAGCTTGGCCTCCTTGGCGGCCTTGTCCAGGTAGGCGGCCAGCCGGTCGGCGGTGATCGGCCACGCGCCGACCAGGGTCTGCCAGGCCAGCAGGTCCAGGGTCGGCTCGGCGAGGCCGTGCGCCGATGACCAGCGGCGGACGGCGGCGGCGAACTCGGCGGGCACCTCGGCCAGCACCGCGAGCCGGGCGCGGACGTCCTCCGCGCGTTTGGTGTCGTGTGTGGACAGGGTGGTCATGCCGGTCGGCCGGCCGGCGGCGCGGGCGGCGGCGGCCGCGTGGAACTCGGCGGGGCTGACGCCGAAGCGGTGCGGGTCGCCGCCGACCTCGTTGAGCGCGGTCAGCCGGGGGTAGCGGTAGGACGCGGTGTCCTCGTCGCCCTTGGCCACGACCATGCCGGAGGTCTGCTGGATGCGGGTGGCCAGCTCGCCGTGCGGGTCGGCGCGCACCGCCTCGTCGAGCCGGTCGAGGACCTCGGCGAACCGGGGGCGGCGGCGCTTCACGCGGTCGATCGCGGTGCGCCAGCCGGCCAGGCCTTCCGGCAGGTACGAGCGGTAGGCGGGGAAGGCGATCAGCACCTCGGCGACCGCCCAGGCCGGCAGCCACGGTGCCAGCGCGGCGATCCGGCGGATCTCGGCGACCAGGTAGCGCTCGGTGATCAGCCGGCGGGAGCGCTCCTGTTCGGCGGCGAACTCCGGCGTGGTGGCCAGTTCGGTGAGCGGCTCGCGCCCGGCCGGGTCGACGAACACGCCACCGAGCTGGCGCAGCGCGTCGTAGCCGGTGGTGCCGTCGACCGGCCAGGACGCCGGTAGCTCCTCGTCCGGCGCGAGGATCTTCTCCACCACCAGCCAGCAGTCGGTGTGCGCCCGCAGCCGGCGCAGGTAGCCGCCGGGGTCGGCAAGGCCGTCCGGGTGGTCGACGCGCAGGCCGTCGACCTCGCCCGCCCGCACCCAGCGCAGCACCTCGGCGTGGGTGGCGTCGAAGACCTCCTGGTCCTCGACCCGCACGGCCGCGAGCGTGGTGATGTCGAAGAACCGCCGGTAGGTCAGCTCGGCGTTGCCCCGGCGCCAGTGGATCAGCCGGTAGTGCTGGCGCTCGTGCACCTCCTGCGGGGTGCCGCCCTCGGTGCCGGGGGCGATGGGGAACTCGTGGTCGTGGTAGGCGAGCCGGCCATCGCGCAGCTCGATGGCACCGTCGTCGCCGCCGACCGGCAGCAGGATCGGGCCGCGCGACCAGTCGATGTCGAAGTAGGACGCGTAGCGGGACGCGCGGCCGTGGGTGAGCACGTCCCACCACCACGGGTTGGCCGAGGGCACCGCGACCGACATGTGGTTGGGCACCAGGTCGACGACCAGCCCGAGCCCGTGCTCGCGGGTGGCGGCCACGAGCGTGCGCCGCGCGCGCTCGCCGCCGAGCTCGGGGTTGGTCCGCGTGGGGTCGACCACGTCGTAGCCGTGGGTCGAGCCGGGCGCGGCGGCCAGCAGCGGGGAGGTGTAGACCGCGCCGGCGCCGAGGCGGTCGAGGTAGCTCACCAGCTCGGCGGTGGCGGTGAGGTCGAACGCCGGCCGGACCTGGACCCGGTAGGTGGACGTCGGTGCGGTCATGCCGGTGCTCCGGTGCGCTGCAGGACCAGCAGGGAGCGGGCGGCGACCGGGACGGTGGCGGCGGCGGGGACGCTGCGGGCGCCGGCCGG
>NZ_BAAGXS010000026.1:0-19200 GCF_054779715.1 Actinophytocola sediminis
GCGCGGCGCGCTCATGCTGGCGCGGCCGGTCGCGCTCGGCCACCTGGCCACCAGCCTGGAAAAGGTCGACCTCTGGGCCATGCGCCCCGGCCTGCTGCTTGTCGGTCCTGGTTACTCGGCCGCCGAGGTCACCCGCGGGCTCGGTATCCCGGTCACGGCCACGATCCCGCTGGACCACCGCGGCGCCCACGCGTTCAGCGGCGGTGGTCTCGGCCCGCGACGTGGCCCGACCCGCTCCGCCCTCGGCCGAGCCACGCACCGCCTGGCCCGCTCCCTCACCGCACACCACCCCCAATCCACCGCGTCGCCTCTGGTGCCGGCGCGCGAGACACCGGTTCCCGTCGCGGGGTTCGATACCCGCTGGCGCGCCGCCGTCGACCTGGAGGACCGACCGTGACCACCACCCAGTACAGGCCCACGTCCGCCAGCGATCGCCTCCGCACCCACCTACGACAAGAACTCGCCCGTCAGCTGCCGACCGAGGTCGACGCCGCCCAGCACGTCGGCGAACACCCGGTCTCGCCCGCGCGGCGGGAGGAGTTGGCGCGCCGGATCCTCAACGACGCGGTCCGCGTCCACAGCGAACGCGAACTGCGGGAGAACCGCCTGCTGCTGGCGCCCGACGTCGAGCAGCGGGTGGTGGTCGAGGTGCTCAACGAACTGTTCGGCATGGCCGGTCTGCAGCCGCTGCTGGACGACCCGGACATCGAAACGATCAACATCAACGGACACGACCGAGTCCTGGTCCAGTACACCGGCGGCCGCCGCGCCCTGCTCGCACCCGTGGCCGACTCCGACGCCGGACTCCGTACGTTCCTCGCCGCTCTGGTCCGCGCCCGCCGGAACATCATCGTCACCGGCGGCACCAGCATCGGGAAAACGACCATGCTGCGGGCGTTGGCCAGCGAGATCGACCCGATGGAACGCCTGGTGACCATTGAGGACACCCGCGAACTCGGCCTGGACCACGATCCCGCCGCCCACGCCGACGTCGTCTCCCTCCAGGCCCGGGAGGCCAACATCGAGGGCGAGGGCGCGGTCACCCAGGCCGACCTCGTCCGATGGGCGCTGCGGATGAGCCCGGACCGGGTGATCGTCGGCGAGATCCGCGGCCCCGAGGTGGTCCCGATGTGTCTGGCGATGTCCCAGGGCAACGACGGCTCCCTGGCCACCCTGCACGCCTCGTCGTCTCGCAGCGCGTTCACCCGGCTCGCGTCCTATGCGGCGTTGGGAGCCGACCGCCTTCCGTTGGAGGCGACCAACCTGCTCGTCGGTGGCGCGGTGCACTTCATCGTCCACCTCGCCCACGCCACCGACGGGACCACCCGTGTCGTCTCGTCCATTCGGGAGGTTGTCGGCGCGGAGGGCGATCAGGTCATCTCCAACGAGATCTACCGCCCAGGACCCGACCGCCGCGCGATTCCCGTGGCCGGAGCGTTGCGCACCGAAACACTGCGGCAGCTCAACGACTCCGGACTCGACCCCGCGTTCCTCGAGTCCTCAGAGGACCGGTGGCGTAGATGAACACGACGACCGTGCTGTGCGCCTTCCTCGGCGCAGGTTTCGGCACCGGCCTCTGGC
This sequence comes from Actinophytocola sediminis, assembly GCF_054779715.1. Classification (NCBI taxonomy): domain Bacteria; kingdom Bacillati; phylum Actinomycetota; class Actinomycetes; order Pseudonocardiales; family Pseudonocardiaceae; genus Actinophytocola; species Actinophytocola sediminis. The sequence continues at coordinate 1,582 of NZ_BAAGXS010000026.1, forward strand.
TGGTCCTGCGTGGGTGGCGGCGCACCCCACCACCGCCGTCGCGTGGTCGGCGCGGTGTGCGTGCGGCGATCGAGCAGCACCGAACGCGGGCCCTCGTCGCGGTGGTCGCGGGTGCGGCCGGGGGAGTGTTCACCGGATGGGTCATGGGTGCTTGCCTGATCACCTTCGCTGTCTGGACGCTGCCCACCCTCATCGGCTCCGACACAGCACACACCCGCCGGATAGCGCGTATCGAGGCGATCGCGACCTGGGCGGAGATGCTGCGCGACACCCTCGCCGCCGCGGCCGGGCTCGAGCAGGCCATCCTCGCCAGCGCACCCGTCGCCCCCACCGCGATCCACACCGAGATCACCGCGCTCGCGGTCCGGCTGGAAACCGGCCACCGCCTCGCCCCCAGCCTGCGACTGCTCGCCGACGACCTCGCCGACCCCACCGCGGACCTGGTGATCTCCTCCCTGCTGCTGGCCGCCACCCACCAGGCCCGCGCCCTGGCCGACCTCCTCGGCTCACTCGCCGCGACCGCCCGCGACCAGGCCACCATGCGAATGCGAGTCGACGCCAGCCGTGCCCGCGTCCGCACCAGCGTCCGCATCATCACCGGCGCCACCCTGGGTTTCGCCGGCCTGCTGATCGTGCTCAACCGTGACTACCTCGTCGCCTACGACACCGCCACCGGCCAACTCGTACTCCTCGCGGTCGGCGGCCTGTTCACCCTCGGGTTCCTCGCCCTCACCACGATCGCCACCTTCACCGAACCACCCCGCCTGCTCACCCCCGCACCGGGCACCACACCATGAACCCCGCGACCATGACCCCCGCGACGGACTTCGGACTCCTCCTGGGGTTCGGTGCCGGGCTCGGCACCGGCCTATGGGCCCTCACCATCTGGCTCGTCCCTCCCCGCCCGGCCCTGAACGCCGTGCTGCGCGCAAGCACCGAACCACCACCCCCGCCCTCACCTGTGACCGACGCGCGGTTGTTGACCAGGCTCACCCGCCCCGCCGCCGTGTTGCTTCACCGTCTGGGCCTCCCCAGGCCAGCGACGGTCCGGAACCTCGCGGTCCTCGACCGTGACCGCGACGACTTCCTCACCGAGACCGTCCTCTGGACCCTGGGCGGGATCCTCGTCCCCACCGTCGTGGTCACCGGCCTCACCGCGGCCGGCGCCGAGATCGGCCTCCAACTCCCGATCGCATTCACCGTCGGCGGCACCGTGACCGGATTCCTGCTGCCCGACCTCCGAGTCCGAAAGGCCGCCGCGCGGCGGCGGGCGGAGTTCCGGCACGCCTTGTCCACTTTCCTCGACCTCGTGGTGATCTCCCTGGCCGGCGGCGCCGGCGTGGACAGCGCCCTGAACGGGGCGGTCTCCATCGGCCACGGCTGGGCCTTCCACCACCTTCACCGCGCGCTCGCCACCGCCAGACTCACCCGCACCACACCCTGGTCAACCCTCGCCGACCTCGGCCGCGACCTCGACATCACCGAACTCACCGAACTCGCCGCCTCGGTATCCCTCGCCGGCACCGAAGGCGCCAAAGTCCGCAAATCCCTCACCGCCAAAGCCGCCGCCCTACGCGCTCACCACCTCACCGACGCCGAAAGCCAGGCGAACACCGCCACCGAACGCCTCAGCCTCCCGATGATGGCGCTGTTCCTCGGTTTCCTGACCTTCATCGCCTACCCCGCCGTCACCCAGATCCTCAACGGACTGTGAACCCACGACCTGAGCACACGACCACCAATCTAGGAGGAGACCAATGTGGACATCCATCATCCTGTTCACCCGCCAGCTGAAAACCCGCTGGCACAAGCTGAACGAGGATCCCGACGCCGGCTACACCTCCGAGACCGTGCTCACCACCGCACTGCTCGTGATCGGCGCCCTGCTGGCCATCGGCATCATCACGGCGAAAGTCCAGAGCGCGGCCAACAACATCGACCTCAGCACCAACCTCGGAGCCGACCGGGGTGTCGAGGTGGGTTACGTGATGCTGAGCGTGGCTCGATGAGCACCGAACTCGTCATCGCCGCACCCCTGCTGCTGGTGACACTCCTGCTGATCGTCCAGGCCGCGATGTGGGTGCATGCGACCAACAGGTCGCCGACTCCCGACTTCGACTTTTCGGTGTCGCTGACCTGCGGAGATCCCGGTGCGAGGCGATCGGAAAGGTGTGAGTGCCCGTCGACCTGTGGTTGCGGAAATGACTGCGGGCATTCACTCGAAAGAGTCGCGAAATGGCTGTTGGATATATTGCGTGGCGTATGGGGGAAGAGTCATAATTGAATTGTCGCCCGGGGAGTCCGGAAATCACACCGAATGCCACGCCCGGCGCGAGCCATGTCGAAATCATTACCGCCGCCCGAAGGGAACGCCCGCGATGACCACGCCCACCCAACCTCCCGCCACCCCGATCACTCCGGTGGGTGTGTCGGTTCCTCGACTGCGCAGCGGCGAACTGCGCGCGATGGTCGCCAAGGTCCTCGCCGACAAGGCGGGCCGCGACCTCACCCCGGGCCGCATCGCGCACATGTTGAACCGGTCGTCGGGGGCGGTGGGCAACGCCTGCAAGGTTGTTGGTGGACCGTGGGGAGGCTGAGGTCGCCTGGAGGACACCGCTGGCCTATCGCGCGACCACGGCCACGGCGTCCGCCGCCGCGCCCACGATCACCCCCGCCCCCTCCACCACGGGCACCACCCGCAGGCCGGTCCGACCGGTCAGGGCAGCCAGTTCGGCGGACCCAGTGACCGGGCCGGTGAAACGGCCGAACGGGATGGACTACCACCCCCGGTTGTTGTCGGGGATGCCGGACGTGACCGCGCTACGGCGGTTGCGGGACGCCGGGGTCGCCGCGCTGCTGTACGGGCCGCCCGGCACGGGCAAGACGTCGGTGGTGGAGGCGGCGTTCCCGGACTGCCTGACGGTTCAGGGTGACGGGGACACTGTGGTCGCTGATTTCGTGGGTGACTACACGAAGACCCCGGACGGGGAGTTCGTGTTCGTGCATGGCCCGCTGGTTCGCGCGATGCGCGGCGGGGTGCCGTTGTTTATCGACGACGCGACTCTGATCCCGCCCACGGTGTTGGCGGTGGTCTACCCGGCGATGGACGGCCGCCGCCAGATCGTGGTCAAGGCCAACGGTGGTGAGGTCGTGAACGCCGCGCCGGGGTTCTACGTGGTCGCCGGACACAATCCCGGCGTGCACGGGGCGGTGCTCACCGATGCCCTGTCATCCCGGTTCTCTGTGCACGTTCAGGTGTCCAGCGACTACGACCTCGCCGACCAGTTGGGCGTGGACATGAAGGCGGTGCGCGTCGCGCGCAACCTCGCCACCCGCCAGGAGAAGGGCGAGGTCGGGTGGGCGCCGCAGCTGCGGGAACTGTTGGCGTTCAAGAAGATCGCCGCCGTGTTGGGTACCGATGCCGCCGCCGGGAACCTCGTGGGTATCGCCCCGGAAGAGGACCGCGCCACCGTCGCCGCCGTGGTGCGCGACGCCTTCGGGCGCACCGTCGTCCCGCTGGCCCTGGGTGCCCGCATCACCACCACACCCTGACACCCCAACCCACCTGACAACCACGACTGTCGCGAAAGGACCACAACTGTGAGCCTCCACTTCACCGCCGACCCGAACGCCACCGGCGCCGCCGTGTTCCCCGCCCGCCCGGAATGGCTGACCCTGTCCGCCGCCTTCGCCGACGAGGTCCCCGTGATCGCTGACCGCGACGACCTGCTGGTCACCGTCGCCCCCGGTGCGGGAGGAGGTGCTCCGGCGTGTTTCTACCCCGCCCGCGCGTTGATCGAGGTCAACGGCGACCACCTCGGTGTGGACCCCGCCACCGTGGACCCCGCGAACCTGTCCGACCGCCCCCGCTACGCCCCGGCGTGGGGTGCCCTGACCCACGAATGCGGGCACGCGAAACACACCGTGTGGGAACCCCCCGACGATGCCGCGCCCGGCGTGGTCGCCGCCGCCATGCTGCTGGAAGAACCACGCATGGAAACCGCGCAGATCCGCCGCCGCCCGGACGACCGACACTGGTTGCGGGCGTGTGTGAAAGGCATCGTCGCCGCCGACCTGCACCTGTTCAGCAGCACCAGCACTGACCCCGCCACCGCCCCACAGATGACCCCGGCAGACGCCGCGCGCACCGCCGCGCTGCTGCTGGGACGCGCGGACGGCGGCGTGCTCACCCACACCGAGGTCGCCCCCGTCGCCCGTGTCATCCAGGACGTGCTCGGCGCCGAGACGCTGGGCAAACTGCGGGCGGTGTGGCGCACAGCGTTGCGCACCGCCGACGACGACGGCCAGACCATGCTCGACCTCGGGCGGCAGTGGTGCGACATCCTCGGCACCAACCCGAACACCCCCACCAACCCCGACCCGTCGGGCACCCCCGACCCGTCCGGCGCCACCCCCAGCACCGCCAACGTCCCCGCCGACCCGTCACCCTTGGCGGACGCGATCAGCGCCGTGCTGAACGGGGTCGCGGCGACAGCGGCGCGCGAGAAGGCCCCCGAAGACCCCGCCGCCGTGGCCGCCGCCGAGAAGGCCCAGGAGAACGCCGCCCACAAACAGGCGCGGCAGACAGCACGACGGGTGTTCGCCACCGGTGGTCCCCGGACAGGTCGCACCAAACGGCGGGCACCCGTCCGCCGACACCGGAGGAACGCACCGCCGCGCGGGTGCTGGCACGCGCGTTGGACACCGCCGGGATCCGGGAACGGGTCGCCACGCGCTCCACCTCGGAAGTGCCACCCGGGCGGCTGCGGATGCGCGGGGTGCGTGCCGCCGAAGCCCAACGCGCCGCCGGGGCGGTGGTGACCGCCGACCGGTTGCGCGCGTCCGGGTGCGCCGTGCTGTGGCTGACCACCAACACTCACGACACCCCACTTACCGGGGCGACCGTCCACGTACTGACCGACCCCACCACCACCGCCCGCACCATCGGACACGCCGCCACCACCGCCCTGCACGCCACCACCCGCTAACAGCCCGGTCACGGGGGCGGGAACCCCGCCCCCGTGACCGCCGAACCAATCCACTCACCGCCAAACCACACGACACCCCGCTCGACACCCTGCCGCACACACAATCCGAGGAAGCCACGATGACCGACACCACTTCCGCGACCGTGGGCGAGCTGATCGCCGCCCTTCACCGACTACGACCCCCGCCACCCCCTGTTCGGATCGTCACCGACGACGGGTGCGAGTTCATGGACCGCGGGATCGGCGCCGCGCTGGCCGCAGCCGGTGGGGGGACCTCGAGTTGATCAGGGAGGCGCAGGCGTCGGCCAACTACACCGCGCTTCTGACCATCGCATGCTTCGGGTTCGCGGCTTTGCTGATGGCGGTTCCCGATGCCGCGCGGCGCGGCGGCTGGTCGTGAGTCGTCGTCGGCGGTGTTCGCTGACGAGCCGAGTTGACTGAGAGCGGTGCCGGTGTCCGCCGAACTGGCGGGAACGGAAGAAGCAGCAGACGCGCCGTCGGATCCAGGACACGGCTGTCCGGCTGTTCGCCGAGCGTGGGTTCGAGCAGGTGCGGGTGTCCGAAGTGGCCTTGGAGGCGGAGGTGTCGGAGGCGACGGTCTTCAACTACTTCGCCACCAAGGAGGACCTCGTCTACGACGGCATGGCGGACTTCGCCGACGGGCTCGTCGAAGCGCTGCGGACCCGGCCGGCAGAAGAGTCGCTGCTGGCCGCGTTCCGCGCCTATGTCCTGCGGCCGCACGGTTTGGCCGAGGGTGACCAGGTGGTTGCCCGGATCGCGCAGGGTGCCCGGATCGTGGCGGACAGCCCGACGCTGCGGGCCCGTGAGCGGCAGGAGTTCGACCGGGCTACGCGCGCGCTGGCCGAGCTGATCGCGACCGAGAACGGCACCCGCGCGAACGACGTGGAGCCGTGGGTGATCGCGAACGCGCTGATGGGCGTGAACCGGGTGTTGACCGAGCTCGTCCACCGTCAGGCGCTGGCGGGCCACAGCGGCAAGCGGATCGCTCGGGACGTGCTCGCCCAGGGCCGGCGCGCGCTGGACGTCCTGGAAGAGGGCCTGGCAGGCTACGGGAACCGGTGAGGCGCGGCTGAGTTTCGGTGGGAAACCGCCTGTGTGGCGCAGGACTCACTGGAGTTGACTGTGGTTGGACCGTTCGGCGGCTGGGCTTTGGACAAGATTTTCCGGATCATTGGTGGGGTTTGTTGGTTCGCGTGATGTCGGGGCATGCGTCGGCCTGATGGGGAGTGGCTGGTCGTGTCTCGTTCGGCGTGGGGGCGTTCTGGTCTGCGTTCTTTGAGTTTGTTGCTCGTGGGGGCGCTTGCCTTCTCGGTCCTGTCGGGATCCTCGTTACCTCTGGTGGGAGGGCCGACGTCTGCGCCGTTGGTGGTGGAGGCGGCGGACGAGTCGGCGGCGATGGCAGCCGCGAGTGCGCAGGGTTCGCGGGTTGAGGTGGTGAGTCAGCGGACACCGACGCAGGCGGTGTACGCGAACCCGGGTGGAACGATGACAGCCGAGTTTTCGGTTGTGCCCACACGTGTTCAGCAGAATGGCCGGTGGGTGCCGGTCGACACCACCGTTGTTCGACAGAGGGACGGGACGGTTGGGCCGAGGGCGACTCTGGGGGGCCTGTCGTTGTCTGGTGGGGGTGCGCAGGCCCCGTTGGTTCGAATGGCGCAGGACGGCAAGTCGGTGGCTGTGTACTGGCCGGGAGTGTTGCCAGAGCCCCGAATGGACGGCGCCGTGGTGACCTACCCGGGTGTGTTGTCCGGCGTCGATCTGGTGATGCGTGTGGAACCGAACGGGTACTCGCAGCATCTTGTGGTGCGCACGGCGGAGGCGGCTCGTAATCCAGCGTTGGCGCGTCTTGCGTTCCGTATCGAGGCTGTAGGCCTTCGCGTGAGGGCGGACGAGGATGGGGCGTTGACGGCGGCGGACTTCTCTGGTGCGCCGGTGTTCGAAGCGGCGGTGTCGGTTATGTGGGACTCGAGTGGGCCTACGCCGTCGAATCCTGCGACCGCGCGGTCGGCCCCGGTGGGTGTGACAGTGGAGAAGGGGTCGCTGGTGTTGCGGCCTGACCTGAGGTTTCTGGCTGACCCGGCTGTGGTGTATCCGGTGACGATCGACCCGAAGCTGTTGACGGTCAGTAGAACCAACTGGGCGACGGTATTGAGTGGCAATCGGAGCACGCCCTACTGGTGGACGAGTGGTTCACCGCCGTGGGCGCAGGTTGGTCAGTGCTATACGGCGAGCAGGGAGTGCAACGGCATCGGGGAGGCCCGTACTTACTACCAGTTCAACACGAGCAGCATCGCGGGGAAGAATATTATCAACACGGAGTTCAGGGCAGAGGTGGTGCACAGCCCGAACTGTTCGGCGCAGAACCACGAACTTTATGTGGTATCCGGGGCGCAGGTCAACGGGAGCACTACATGGGACAACATGCCACCTGGCGGGTTGTTGAAAGTCTCGTCTGTGCAAGGCGTATGGGATTCCTGCCCTGGTCGGAAGCCGGTGGGGTTCGCATTTCCAGCAGGGCATGAGGCAGATGGAATCGGCGCTGTCACTACGTACTTCGTAAAAGCGCAGGATACTGGAAATCAGGCCGCGTGGCGGAAGTACGACCCGACCAAGACGAAGTTGTCGGTCACGTACAACACCGCGCCCAGCACGCCGGAGTTGGTGGCTACGGACCCGCCGACAACCTCGGCATGCAGGTGGTGCGGCGGTGTTCCTTATGTCGGCGATTCATCGATCCGGTTGCTGACGCGGCTTCGTGACCCCGATGGCGACAAGCTGCGGGCGAAGTGGCGGACCAAGATCGACGGCGTGGAGACCGCGTGGGACGGGTCCGCTCTGCAGAGCTCCGGGGCCACACATGACGCCACCGTGAATCTCACTGACAAGCATGGCAAGACGGTGCAGTGGTGGGTACACGGTTTTGATGGGGTGGATCTGTCACCGCATGGGTGGGCCAAGACATTCGCGGTTGATCGGCAGCCGCCGACACAACTGCCCGATGTGTCCAGTGTGGAATATCCAGATGACAACAGGTGGCACGGTGGTGTCGGGGTAGCCGGCACATTCACGTTCACCGCGAACGGCGCCACCGACATCGATCACTATCTGTACGGGTGGTCGGCGGAGCCGTCGACGAGGATCGACGCGGTTGGTCGTTTGAGCGGTGATGCGAGTATGCGGTTGGAGCCACCGGGTGATGGGCCTCGCACGTTGTATGTGCGGAGTGTGGATCGGGCCGGGCACCGGGGTCCGACTGTGGAGTATCGGATCTATGTTCGTGCGGGGAATGGTGCGTTGTCACAGTGGTCGTTCGAGGGCAATGCCGACGACACCGCGTTCCTGGGGGACCGGCATGGCACAGTGCATGGCTCGTCGACGTATGTTCCTGGCGCGGAGGGCAACGCGATCCAGTTGACCGACGGCGATCACATGACGGCTCCGAACACCGTAGACCCGCGGGGCAGTTTCTCTGTGTCGGCGTGGGTCCAGGTCGATGACCCGATGGGCACGCATACCGCGGTAAGTCAGGACGGCGTAAACAGTGGCGCCTTCCAGCTCGGATATCGGGCTGAGGGGGCGGGTGCGGGGTGGTACTTCGTGTTGCCGCGCGCGGACGGCAACAGCCCTGTGATGGACGAGGTCCGGGTGCCGGGCACGGCCTTGCCGAACACCTGGACGCACCTGGCAGGTGTCTACGACGCCAAGACCGACACGGCCACGCTCTATGTCAACGGGACGGGTCTCGGCGTCTCGCACTCCTCGACGTGGCAGTCGACCGGTGTCGTGCGGATCGGCGGCGCCCTGGTTGGCGGGACAGTGGGGAACCACTGGCGTGGCCTGGTTGACGAGGTGCGGATGTATGACCGGGTGTTGTCGCAGACCGAGGTCGAGGCCGCGGTGAGTGCCTCGGATGTGAAGGTCGCGGACTGGCAGTTCGAGGAAGAGACAGGCAGGACTGTTCGGAACTCGGTGGAGGGCGGCCCGATGGCCGTGCTCACCGAGGAGGGGGCCTCGTTCGAGGAGGACGAGGAAAGCGGCAACGGGGTACTGCGACTGGATGGCGGCTACGCCGAGACCGATGGTCCACTGGTGCGCACCGATCAGAGTTTCTCCATGGTGGCACGGGTGTCGATGGATGAGGTCAGTGACGGCACCTACACCGTCCTCAGCCAGGACGGCGCCAACACCTGCGGCTTCTGCCTGAGCTACGAACAGGCGAGCGGTTCCCGCCAATGGGCCTTCACGATGCCGCGGTCCGATGTGGACAACCCGGACAGCTACGACACCGTCAGAATGCCCATGACTCAGGCCGAGGAAGGCTCGACGCACCTCGCTGCGGTGTACAACGCGCCCACTGGCGAGCTGCGGCTCTTTGTGGACGGTGTCGCGGCGTCATCGACCCCGCCGCCTCGCACGAGGTGGCACGCAGCGGGCAAGTTCGCGCTCGGTCGAACGTTGGACAGTGGTCACGACGCACAGTTGCTGCGTGGCTGGATTGACGAGGCTCGGGTCTACAGCCGAGCGATCTCCCAGGACGAGGTCCGCGGTCTCCTCGCCGCTGACGGGGTCACCGCCGGCAGCTGGGAACTTGACGGCAACGCCAACGATGCCACCGACCCCGAGCGCAACGGTGTGCTGCATGGTACTCCCGAGTGGGCTGCGGGACAGACCAGCAGTCCGGCGCCCGGCGATCTGGCGGTGCGACTCAACGGCGACAACCAGTACATTTCCGTTGGCCGCCCTGTGGTGGCCACCAACGTGAGTTTCTCGGTGACCGCCTGGGCACGGCTCGACGAGCTCGGCGGCACGGCCATGGTGGTGTCCCAGGACGGGACGAACCGCAGCGGATTCTCTCTTGGCGCCTTACCTGACGGGCGATGGGCGTTCACGGCGCCAAAGGCGGACACGGCCAGTGCCGGGGCGGACCGTGCGGTCAGCCTGGCGGCGGCCACCCAGGTCGGGGTCTGGACCCATCTCGCCGGGGTGTACAGCCAGGATCGAAGAACGCTGGAATTGTATGTCAATGGCAGTCCGGCTGGGTCCGCAAGCCATACCGAAGTCGCCACAGCAGGGGCGTTGGCGATCGGTCGCGCGAAGTTGACCGCAACCCAGCACGGTGACTACTTCCCCGGCGCGATCGACGACGTGAACGTGTACAGCCGTACGTTGTTCGCCAGTGAGGTGCACACGTTGGCTGGGCGAGACCTGAGTCTGGTGCACCACTGGCAACTCGATGAGAACGCCGGTAGGGCGGCGGCGGACGCGGTTGGTGGGCGGGGCGGCACGCTGCAGGGCGGGGCGAGTTTCGAACCGAGCTGGGTGGGCAACGGCGTGTCGTTGAACGGGACCGACGCCGCGATCTCCACCAACGGTGTCGACCTGCAGACCGACAAGAGCTTCACAGTGGGCGCGTGGGTGCGATTCAACCCTACGGAATGCGATCTCCCTGCGGTGCTTCAGTGTATGTCGACGGCAGTCAGCGCCGACGGTGATGAGACAAGCAAGTTCCGTTTGGGGCACGTGGCGGACACGCAGTTCGGGCGACGGGGGAAGTGGGTGTTCGAGATGCCCACTGCGGATGCCGGTGATGGCGTGCAGCTTGAGCAGGCGGCGTTGTCAGTGACTGATGCCGAGGTCGACAGGTGGGTCCATCTGGTGGGCGTGTACGACGCGCCGATGAAGAAGATCTGGTTGTACGTCAACGGTAATCGGGTTGATGACGGCACCTTGGAGTCGGCGTGGTCGGCGACCGGTGGGTTGCAGATCGGTCGGGGTAAGGTGTCGGGTGAGCCAGGTCAGTACTGGCCCGGTGGGGTCGATGACGTGCGGCTGTACGCGGGTGTGCAGGACAGGGATCGGGTGACGTCCTGGGTCGGGTCGTATCCATCGGCGCCTCCGGCGCCGGAGGCGCCGCAACCTGATGCGGGCTACTGGACGTTTGACGAAGGCACCGGTAGCAGTGCGGTCGATGTCGAGGGACATCGTCATCTCACCTTGTACGGGGGTGCTGGGTGGCTGCCGGCGCGCAGCGCGTGGGGCGGCGCGTTCGACGGTGTCGACGCCTATGCCGAGACCGTTGGGCCGGTAGTCGATACCAGTGGGAGTTTCTCGATCTCGGCGTGGGCATCGGCGAGTACCTCGAGTGGGCTGGGCACGGTGTTGGGTCAGGATGGTGATGAGGTGAGTGCGTTCGTCGTCCAGTACCGGCCAAGCGATTCCCGGTGGGTGGTTCGCGTGCCGACTGGTGACGGAGTGGTGACGCTGGTGTCGACGGAGGCGGCGACTACCTCTCAGCAGACGCATCTCACGGTCACTTATGACGCCGAGCAAGACGGCCGGCTTCGTTTGTACGTGAACGGGAGTGTGTCCGCGGTGCGGTTGGGCGTGCAGGTGCCGGCGAGTGCTGGGCCGTTCTCGGTTGGGCGGTCTCTTGTGGATGGACAGCACGCCGAGTTCCTCAACGGACGTGTCGACGACATCCGGGCGTTCAGTCGGGTCCTGACCGACGGGGAGATCCGCAAGGTCTACGACGACGTGTATCTGTCGGTGCAGGGAAACTGGCGCTTCGACGGCGCTGCGATCGATGACTCGTTCCGACAGAACCCCACCACCTTGTCCGGTTCGCCGTCCTATGTGTCGGGTGTGAACGGGCAGGCGTTGCGACTCAATGGCACTACCCAGGCCGCGACCACGCAGCGCTTCGGTGTCTCGATGACCGCCAGTTTCACGGCGTCGGCGTGGGTGAGGTTGACCGCTACCGACCGGGTGCAGACGGTGTTGGGGCAGGACGGCACCCGGACGAGCGGGTATGTCCTGCAGTACCGGCCCGAGTTGAACCGGTGGGTGTTCGGTGCACCCACACAGGACGCCGATGGTGCGGCGCTCGTGTCGGCGACCTCATCGCTGCCACCGACACCGCGGATGTGGACACATCTGACGGGTGTCTATGACTATCCGACGCGCCAGTTGAGGCTGTATGTGGATGGTGTGTTGACCGGTTCGCGGAACAATGTGTTGTTGTGGCCGGCGTCGGGCGGGCTCACCGTCGGACGGGGCAAGACCGATGGCCAGCCGGCTCAGTTCCTCGCTGGCGATGTCGACGAGGTGACGATCGACCTGGGTGCGGCGGCTGAGTCGGAGATCCTGCGGCGCGCGTCGTTCCCGGCGCCACCGGCGGGCCAGTTGGGACGGTTCGCCAATGGACGGGGTGATCACTACACAGCCAGCACAGATCTACCCGCGCCTGCCGGGTATCACCTCGTGGCGTCGTTGGGTGGCCTGGCCCCTGCCGATGGGCTGAACACCAGAGTCCTGTACGCGTGCCAGGTCGGCACCGACGTGTTCACCAGCGCGAACCCGAACTGCGAGGGTCAGACAGTCCTTGGCGAGGCCGGCCGCGTGTACGACACTCCGCCGGAGAGCCCGCAGACGGTGCCGTTGTACCGGTGCAACAACGGCGCGGACCATTTTGAGTCCTTGGATCCGTTGTGCGGCAACAACGGAACTCAGGAGGCGCAGCTTGGCTACACCGTCGGCTACGCCCCGTTCGCCCGCTACAACACCCCGCAGGGTTGGGACCACGCCAGCACGGTCCACGGCGTGCCACCGGGCTACCGAACGGTGGCCGCGCAGGGCCTCACCTCGTTGGTCGCGGTGCCTGGCGGGCACGAGTTGTTCAACTGTCGTGACGGCATGGACCTGTTCGTGTCCGACGACGCCGCATGCGAGGGCAAAACCGTGGTGTCGAGCATCGGATGGGCATGGGCGGAACCGCCGGACAGGGTTCCGAGCGTCCCGATACATCGGTGTGAGGCCGACTCCCAGTCGTTCGTGGCGTGGTCAGAGGAGTGTGAGGGTCAGACCGTGGACCGCGCGTTGGGTTATCTCGTGACAGTCGTTCCTGGACTGGAGCCGGTGGAGGAACCTGCCGTTCGACCCGACACACCAGATACGGAAACACCGGAAGTGGAGTCACGGGCCGGTACCCGGCCACCGTTCGTGGTCGGCTGGGTTATCTGAGGAGACACAGTGCGTTCCTTGCCGCGTGTGAGCCGGGTTTCCCGGTTCGGCCTGTCCGTTGTGTTGACCGCGGCGTTGGTGCCGTTGGTGCCCTTGGCGAATGCCGGGGTCGCCTCGGCCGAAGGTGGCCCGTCGGATCCGTTACCCCCGGTGCACTCGGTTTCGGTCACGTCACTGTCCATGGGAACCAGGCCGCCGGACGACGTGAGCGGTGACGCGCTGAACGAGGACCAGGCGCCGGAGACCGTCAATCCTGGTGCGGGGACGCACACGGCGACGTCGTTGTCGCCGTCTGCGACGTGGGACGTTTCCGGGCATACCGGGGATTTCTCCTGGTCCTATCCGCTGCGGGTGCCACCGGCGCCGGGTGGGTTCGAGCCGGGGTTGGCGTTGTCCTACCGGTCCTCGGCTGTGGACGGGCGGACGAGCGCGACGAACAACCAGGCATCGTGGGTCGGGGACGGCTGGGACCTGTCCGCCGGGTTCGTCGAGCGCACCTATGGGGCGTGTGCGGAGGACGAGGACGGGGGAACCACCCCACCGGAGACGGGCGACTTGTGCTGGCGTAGCGACAATGCCACCGCCTCGTTCGCCGGCGGCAGCGGGATGCTGATCGGGAACGACCAGGACGGATGGCGGATCAAGGACGACAACGCCGCCAAGGTCCAGCGGCTCTATGATGCGGCGAACGGCGATGACAACGGGGAGCACTGGCGGATCACCACCGTCGATGGCACCCAGTACCTGTTCGGCTCTCAACCCGCGTCGAGTTCGACGTGGACCGTGCCGGTGTTCGGTGACGACGTGAACGACCCGTGCTACGACGCGCAGTTCGCCGAGGCGCATTGTGCGCAGGCCTATCGGTGGAACCTGGACAAGGTGATCGATCGGCACGGCAACGTGATCCGCTACTTCTACGATGTCGAGACCAACAAGTACGGCATGAACATGGCCGACACCGGCGTGTCCTACACCCGGGACGGGACGCTGCGGCGGGTCGAGTACGGGTTGCGCGACGACCTGCCGAACAACCCGGCCACCGGTCTCGTGGAGTTCACCACGACGAACCGGTGTGTGAAGAACAGCGTCTGCACCCACGAGAAGCCATTGAACTGGCCGGACACCCCGCTCAAGGAACGGTGCACCGGGACGACCTGCGCGGACAAACACGCGCCGACGTTCTGGTCGACCCAGAAGCTGTCGACGATTACCGCCCGAGTGTGGAACGGCACCGACTACACGAACGTGAGCCGATGGGACCTCGGACATGAGTTCCCCGATCCGGGTGACGGCGAGTTGGCCGCGTTGTGGTTGCGCAGCATCACCCACACCGGTCTGGTCGGTGACGAGGTTCCGTTGCCAGCGGTCACATTCGAAGGCACGGCGATGGCCAACCGGGTCTACCGCGCTGACGGTGCGGGTTGGTTGAACCGCTACCGCATCACCGGGATCGTGTCCGAAACCGGTGGTGTCACCTCGATCAACTACGCGGCCCCGCAGTGCCGCGAGGGCGGCCCGATGCCCACCCTGCCGGAGACCAACCAACTGCGATGTTTCCCGGCCCGGTGGGTGAAGGAGAACTGGGCCGAACGTCAGGACTACTTCCACAAGTACGTGGTCGAACAGGTGGTGCAGTCGGATCGCCTGTCGACCAGTACCGCACAGGTCACCAGCTACGAGTACCTGGACGGCGCCGCGTGGCACTGGGACACCTCGGAGTTCATTCCGGAGAAGAAGAAAACCTGGAACGAGTTCCGGGGTTTCGGCAGGGTGCGGATCAAGTCCGGGTCACCGGACGATCTTGCCGGCCCGGTCAGCATGGTCGAGAAACGGTTCTACCGTGGTATGGACGGCGACGGCCCACCATCCGATACACGTCCGCTGGTGAACGTAACGGATTCGATCGGGGGCAGCTACCGGGACCGCGACTGGCTGGCCGGGTTCGGTTTCGAGACCACCGTGTTCAACGGTGTCGGTGACTCAGTAGTCAGCAGGTCGATCACTGAACCATGGTCACGGGGCCCGACCGCGGAACGCGACCCTTACAAGGCCTACATCGTGCGCACGGGTGTGGAACGCGGCTACACCGCGCTCGCGGCCGGTGATTGGCGCACCACCAGATCCGAAACCGACTACAACGACGATGGCCTGGCGATCAAGGTCAACGACCTGGGTGACACTGACATTGTCGGCGATGATCGCTGCACCCGCACCACTTATGTTCGCAACACGGACAAGTGGATGCTGTCCTTCCCGTCCGAAACCACGACGGTGTCTGTCCACTGCGGGCAGACACCGACGCTGCCGACGCAGGCGATCACCGCCACCCGCACGTCCTACGACGGTCAGGCCGCCGGCGTCGCGCCCACGACCGGGAACGTGACCAGGGCCGAGGTCGCCGACACCTGGCCGGCGACCGGCCCGAACTACTCGGTCGTGGCGTCCTCGACCTATGACCGCCACGGCCGTGTCCTCGCCGCCACCAACGCGCTTGGCAAGACGACCACCACGGCCTACACCCCGGCCGTGGGCGGTCCGCACACCCAGACGAAAGTGACCAGCCCGCCCACGCTGGCGGTGCCGGCCGGTTTGGTCACGACCTCCACGTTCGAGCCGGCGTTTGGCCAGCCGATCAAGGTCGTGGACCCCAACAACCTCCTGGTGGAGGCCACCTACGATTCGCTGGGCCGCAAGACCGAGGTATGGCTTCCGAACCTGCGACGACAGTTCGGATCCAGCGGAAATTTCAGGTTCCGCTACCTTATCCGCAACAACGCCCCCAGCGTGGTGACCACCGACAAGCTCAGCGCTAATGGCGGTCGTTACGTCACCACGAACGAATTCTTTGACGGCCTGTTGCGTAAACGGCAGGCTCAGACCATCGCTGTTGGTGGCGGCCGGTTGATGATCGATACCCGCTATGACTCGCAGGGCCGGGTGTTCAAGCAGACTCAGCCGTATTTCAACAACGCGCCGGTGGACACCACATTGTGGGTTGCCTCCGATGTGGAGGTTCCGGGGCTGACCCGCACCGAGTACGACGGCGCCGGGCGTGTGGTCGAGCAGGTCTACCAGGGCGGCGCGGTGGAGAAGTGGCGCACCAGCACCAGGTACGACGGTGACCGCGTACATGTCACACCCCCCGACGGGGACACGCCGACCACCACCATCACCGACGCCCGCGGCCAAACCACCGAACTACGCCAGTACGCCGCGGACACCCCGACCGGCGACGACTTCGACGCCACCCACTACACCCACACCCCCGCCGGAGAGCTCGCGACCGTCACCGACCCGGGCGACAACATGTGGCGCTACGGCTATGACCTCCGCGGCCGGCAGACCAGCGTCCAGGACCCCGACAAGGGCGACAGTACCTATACCTACGACAACGCCGACCAGCTGACGTCGGTGACCGACGCACGCGATTCCACGGTGGCCTACGTCTACGACGCGCTCGGCCGCCGCACCGCCGTTCACGAAGACTCCGTTGATGGCACCAAGCTGGCCGAGTGGCTGTATGACACCGCCTTCTTCGGCAAAGGCCTATTGGCGTCCTCGACACGGTGGACCAACGGCCACCCGTACACCACGACGATCGACGGCTACTCCGGCCTGTATCAACCGGACATGGTCATCACCTCCATCCCGCAGGTGGAAGGCCAGCTGGCCGGGAACTACACCTGGTACGGCAGCTTCAACACCGACGGCACCCTCTCCGGCGAGGACTACCCGGCGGCTGGCGGGCTCAGCTCGGAGACCGTCAACTACGTGGTGGACGACCTGGGCCGGCCGTTGTCCAGTTCCGGCGCGTACAACGGCACGGTCGAGCTGGTCACCGACACCAACTACTCCCGCTACGGCGAGACCGAGCGAATCACGTTGGGGGAGGGGCTGCGGGCGTGGTTGTCGTACTACTACGAGGACCACACCAGAAGGCTGAAGCGCACCGTGGTGGACGCCGAGGTCCCGAACCCGATGCAGGCCGACCTGCGCTACACCTACGACCCGGCCGGCAACATCACCTCCGTCGCCGACACTCCCGCCGGCCTGCCGCAGGACACCCAGTGCTTCCGCTACGACCACCTCCGACGGCTCACCGAAGCGTGGACCCCGACCACCGACTGCGCCTCCGACCCGAGCAGCCCGGGGTTGGCTGGTGCGGCGCCGTACTGGCATTCCTACAGCTACGACAGCACCGGCAACCGGGTCTCCGAGACCCAACACGCCACCCCGGGCGCCGTGACCTCGGACATAACCCGCTCCTACGCCTACACCGGACACCGTCTGGACACCGTGACCACCGCCAACCCCGGCGGCACCCGGGTCGACGAGTACGGCTACGACCCCGCTGGGAATACCACCAGCCGCGCCCTCGCCGGCCAGGACGAAACCCTCACCTGGTCCCCCGAGGGCCATCTGGCGTCGGTGAACAAGGACGGACAGACCACGTCGTTCGTCTACAACGCGGACGGGCAGCGCCTGCTGCGCCGCGACGCCTCGGGCACCACCCTGTTCGTGGGCAAACAGGAAGTCGAGTGGACCAAGAGCACCAACAGTGTCCGCGCCACCCGCTACTACACCCAGGGCG
>NZ_BAAGXS010000027.1:0-9861 GCF_054779715.1 Actinophytocola sediminis
ACCGCGGCCGTCAGGCGGCGACCGCGGTGCACTTTCTTGTTGGTGGGATCGGGTCTGTGTCTCATCGCGGTCTCCTCGCTCGACGGTGAGCGTCTTCTGGGAGCGCTCCCAGGATTGGAGCATATCCCGAGCTAACAGGGTGTGTACAGACACTTACTCTCAATGAACAGTTAAGTTGGCCGACTCAACGATCAGTCCGGCCCCCGACTAGCCTCTCCGGCCGAATCCCGTTACACCCAAAGGATGTCCGGCCAACCAGCAACCAACCCGCCAATCATCCAGCCACCCCCACCCCACAGCCCGCCCAAACCACCCGCCAGCCCCCGTTTCAGGGAGCGCTCCCAGCCCACGTGCCCCTGACATGCAGCGAAGGGTCCCTTCACTGCGGTGGGCGCAGCGAAGGGACCCTTCGCTGCGGTTGGGGACTTATGGGCGGTGGGCCTTGATGGCCAGCACGGTTGGGGTTGGGGAGCCGCCTTCGGCGAACCGGTCGAGGACCAGGCCGGCGTCGAGGAACGCGTGCAGCAGCTCCGGCACCGGACGGTGCGTCGCGCCGACCTTGTCCCGCAACCCCTGATCGGTCCACGACTCGCGGGTCCACCCGCTGTCCCGGTAACCGGGCCGGATCACCAGCGCCGCCCGGTCGGTGTGGTCGGCGAAGCCACCGACGAAACACGGATGCACCCCGACGTGCACGAACACCCCACCCGACGCCAGCACCCGGCGCACCGCGCGCACCACCGCCGGATAAGCCGGCATGTCCGTGTGCGCCATCACCGAGACCACCGCGCGCACCGACGCGTCCCGAACCGGCAACCGCTGCGCGTCCGCCCGCGCGACCGGCAGCCGGTGTCGCCCGTGGCCGAGCATCCCGGCGGACAGGTCCACCCCGACCGGAGTCCAGCCGAGCCCGGCCACCGGCTCGGCGTTGAACCCCGTCCCACAGCCGATCTCGAGGCACATTCCGCTGCCCTCGCCGAGCAGCTCCCGCAACGTCCGGTGGATCTCCAGCCCATCGGCCAGGTACTGGGGACCGATGGTCTCCTCATACCAGTCCGCGATCGTGTCGTAGGAACCCTGTCGCATCGGCTACTCCCTTGCTGACCTGGCCGTTGTCACACTTTCGCCGGCCGGCGGGTCGGGGGGAACGACAGCACAGACACTCCCCTAAGGAGCTACCGATGTCGACCGCCTACCTCGTCGTCACCCTCGTGGCAGCCGCGATGGCCGCCTTCTCCGCAGGCGCCATCTTCCTCGACGCCAAGTGGGTCGTCGACAGCCTGCGCGCCTACGGCGTCCCCCGCTCGTGGTGGCGCTGGCTCGCCTCGGCGAAGGCCGCGGGCGCGCTCGGCCTGCTGGTCGGCCTGTTCGTGCCGCTCATCGGCGTGCTCGCGGCCGCGGGCCTGGTGCTGTACTTCCTCGGCGCGGTGGTCACGGTGATCCGCGCCCGCTGGTACACCCACATCGCGTACCCCGTGCTGTACATGGCGCCGATCGCGGCCTCTCTGGTACTGGCCTTCTAGGCGGCGGCCGGCAGCCGCCGCTCGTCGAGCACGTCCACCAGCACGTCCGGGTAGTTGGTGATGATGCCGTGTACGCCCTTGGCGATCTGGGCGCGCATGTCATCGGCACCGTTCACGGTGTAGACGTAGATCTCCAGGCCCGCCGCCCGCACGGCGGCCACGTAGGCGGCGTCCACGGTGGTGAAGCTCGGGTTGATCTGGTCGGCCCAGGTGGCGTAGTCGGCGATCCGCTCCTCGGGCACCCGGCCGAGCAGCCCGTGCGGGATCCTGGGCAGCAGGTCCTGCGAGCGGGCCATCGACTCCCAGTCGAAGCTCTGGACCACCAGCCGGTGTGCCAGGTGTCCCGGCGCCGGCCGCAGCCACCACCGGTCCCTGCCGAGCTCGGCGGCGATCTCCGCCTCGATCCCGGGGTACCTGGCCGGTTCCTTGACCTCGAGCAACAGGCCGACCTCACCCCCGCGCAGCACGGCGAGGGCCTCGGCCAGCGTCGGCACCCGCTCGCCGGCGAACGCCTCGCCGAACCACGAGCCGGCGTCGAGCCGGTCGATCTCGGCCATGGTGAAGTCGACGATGGCGTAGGAGTCGCGACCGGGGAAGACCTCCTCGGCGTCGGTGGTGCGGGCCAGGTCGGTGTCGTGCATCAGGATCAGCGCCCCGTCTGCGGTGCGCTGCACGTCGATCTCGACCATGTCCGCACCCATCGCCACCCCCTCCCGGACAGCGGCAATGGTGTTCTCCGGGGCGTGCGCCGACGCCCCGCGATGCGCGACGTTGGTGACCTCCGGCCGGACGGTCGCGCCGGCCGCCGGCGGCGAGAGCACCGCGGTGGCGACCACGACGAGCGCGACGGGCATCCCCAGCAAGCGGTTCCGTGTGGACACGACACTCCTCATCGAGTGGGTGATTTGCGCACAGCACTCCGATCATGGGTGAAACCGCCGTCGAGACGCAAGGACGGTTTTTTTTCTGGGTCGGTTGTCGATCCGGCGTCTCCGTGTCCGACGCATGGATGAACACACCAACCGAGGGAGCCTGTGATGATCATCGATGCCACCACCACCGCCCAGGTGCGCACCGCCGTGCTGGCCGCCCGCGAGCAGCGGCTGCCGCTGGCCGTCTACGCCACCGGGCACGGCGGTGCGGAACCCGACGGCGAGCGCGCCGTCGTGGTGCGGACCTCGCGGCTGGGCGGCGTGCTGGTCGACCCGCATCGCCGGGTCGCCGTGGTCGGCCCGGGGGCCCGCTGGGCCGACGTGATCGCCGCCGCCGCGCCGTTCGGCCTCGCGCCGCTGTCGGGCACCTCGCCGACGGTCGGGGTCATCGGCTACACCATCGGCGGCGGCATGGGCTGGCTGTCCCGCCGGTTCGGTTTCGCCGCCGACAGCGTGCTGCGGGCGCGGATCGTCACCGCCGACGGTGAGCAGCGCACGGCCTCCGCCGACGAGAACCCGGACCTGTTCTGGGCGATCCGCGGCGGCGGCGCCAACTTCGGCGTGGTCACCGAGCTGGAGTTCCGGCTGCACCCGGTGGCCTCGGTGCACGCCGGGGTGGCCACCTTCCCGCTCGACCGCGCCGGTGACGTGCTCGCCTGGTACCGGGACAACGCCGCCGGCCTGCCCGACGAGCTGACCGCCAACCTGGTGCTCACCAGGGACTCGCTCGCCGTGCGCGGCATGTACGCCGGCTCGGCGGCGGCCGCCCGGCGCGCGCTGGCGCCGCTGTGGCGGGTGGCCGGCACGCCGCTGACCGACGGCTGGCGCACCATGCCCTACACCGAGAGCGGCACCGTCGGCGGCACCGCGCCGCGCACCTTCGCCATGCTGCGCGACCTGCCCGACCAGGTCGTCCAGGGCGCGCTCGACGCGGTGCACGGCGGCGCCAACGCCGTCGAGGTGCGGCTGTGGGGCGGCGCGCTGGCCCGCCCCGACGCCGGCGCCGGTCCGATCGGGCACCGGGACGTGCCGTTCTCCGTGGTCGTCGACGGCCCGGCCGAGGCGGCGGCGCCGATCGCCGCGCACGCCACCGGCGGCACGTTCCTGAACTGGCTGCCCGACCCGACCCGCACGCACACCGCCTACACCGCGACCGACTACGCGCGGCTGCGCGCGGTGAAGGCGGCCGTCGACCAGGACAACATGTTCGGCCTGGCCAAGAACATCCCGCCCGCCGTCCGCGCCATGGCCGCGCTCAGTGCCTAGCCAGGTGGCTGCGCCGAGGGGAAGAGGTGTTGGTCGGCCAGGTGGTTGAGCACTCGACGGGCCGACCGGAACCGCTCGGCGACGTCGGTGATCACCGCGAGGCGCTCGGTGCGCACCCGGGTGAGCTGCCAGGCCGACTGGTACCAGCGGGCGCCGAGGTGCTCGTACAGCTCGATCGCCGGGATCGCGGCCATGCTCTGGTCGACGCCGGCGGAGCGCACCAGCCGCATGGCGTCCACTGTGGACAACGCGCGGTCGCCGGCGGCGTAGTCGGGATACACGCCGGTGAGGAACAGCGCGACGTCGCCGAGCCGGCGGTAGACGCCGGGGCGCTCGGCGTCGCTCACCGCGTCGAGCAGGCCGGCAAGGCGCACCGGGTCCAGCTCGTTGAACCGGCGCCAGCGCAGGCCCCGGCGGGTCTGCACGCGGTAGCGGCCGCTGGCCACCCTGGTGAACGAGGCCAGCAGCTCGATCAGGAACAGCCGGCGGACCGGGTCGGCGAGGAACTCGATCAGCTGTGGCGTGTCGAAGACCGGCACCCGCTGGCGCAGGCCGGTGCGTTCGCTGACATGGGACATGAAGGCCAGTTCCTGTTCCGCGCGGCGAACCATCACCGCGAACAGCAGGAACGGCGAGACTTCCGCCATCCGGCCCCTGGCCACCGCCTGCTCGCCGAGGATCGCCTCGAAGACCCGGGGGTCGGCGAGCAGTGTCGGTAGGGCTTCCGGATCGCGGCGCAACTCGGCAGTGGGCATCGCCAGGGCCGAGGACAGCAGTCGTAGGTCACTGTCGGTCACATGGTCTGCGTATAGCTCTCCCACGCTACCCATGTATCAAGATTACGATCACCACGCCGTTTTCGACAGTCGTCGGGCGCAGAAGTCGAGCTGAGATCCAGCCGATCGCGACTGTCCGTGACCCGAAAGGGCTACTGGACCGGCCCGATCGACTACCGACACCCCGAAATGCCGACCGGTCAGTGGAAGGCGACCATTTCGCGCAACCACTCCGTTAGCTCGTCGATCTCGGCCTCCGAGGCGATACCCAGCGGTTGAGTACGGGCAAAGCGCTGGGTGGAGATCGTGGTGATTTCCTCCGTCCGTGCCCAGCTGGGTCGATTCAGCCCTGATTCAGGCGAATCGACACGTACATGGTGATCCAGGCCGCGATCGCGAGACGTCAACGGGACGACAACCGCCATGTCGATGGGGAACCGGCAGTGGACGGACGACCCCACCACGACAGCAGGGCGTAGGCCACCCTGCTCGTGTCCGATCGGCTGGCCGAAGTCCACCAGCCATACCTCCCACGGCGCGACTCGCAACCGTCGACTCACCGGCTGTACTCCGGGTACTCCGCATCCGCGTCCGGCAGCCCGTCACCAGCCACCTGGTCGGTCAACCGCGCTTCACCTCGGTAACTGGCCCACTCCTCCGGGTCCACACGCAGGTCCTCGTATCGCCGCATGATCCGGTTGATCTGATGTTCCTTGACCAGACGACGGACGGTCTCACCCAACGCGACACCATCAAAATCGCGTTCTGCGATCGTCACCAGTTCATCCCGCAACTTGCTGTCAAGCTGCATCGATGTCGTAGCCATAGTCCTGAGTATAGATCTCCCCATAGCTCAACGCAGCCTGGCACTCGCTGAAATTCGCTGAAACCGGGCTGTAGCTCCCCGCACGCATGCTGTGCGACGTCGTGGCCGGCCGAGGCCGCGGCATGGGAGGAGTGTCGTGACCACAAGTACGTCCCAGCCGGCGATCGTGGCGGCCGGGTTACGCAAGTCCTTCGGTGACCACGTCGTGCTCGACGGGGTCGATCTCCAGGTCGCCGAGGGGACGATCTTCGCGCTGCTCGGGCCGAACGGCGCCGGCAAGACCACCGCGGTGCGGATCATGTCGACGCTGGCCGCGCCCGACGCCGGCGACATCCGGATCGCTGGCCACGACCTGCGCGCCCAACCAGCACAGGTCCGCGCCGCGATCGGCGTCACCGGGCAGTTCTCCGCAGTGGACGGCCTGCTCACCGGCCAGGAGAACCTCGCCATGATGGCCGACCTGCACCACCTCGGCCGCGCCGAGGGCCGACGGCGGGTCGCCGGCCTGCTGACCAGGTTCGACCTCACCGACGCGGCACGCAGGTCCGTGATGACCTACTCCGGCGGCATGCGCCGCCGGCTGGATCTCGCGATGACACTGGTCGGCGACCCTCGGGTGATCTTCCTCGACGAGCCGACCACCGGGCTGGACCCGCGCAGCCGGCACACCATGTGGCAGATCATCCGCGAGCTGGCCGCCGACGGGGTCACCATCCTGCTCACCACCCAGTACCTCGACGAGGCCGACGAGCTCGCCGACCGGATCGCGGTGCTCGACCACGGCCGGGTGGTCGCCGTCGGCACGGCCGAGGAGCTCAAGCGCCGCGTGCCGGGCGGCCACGTCGAGCTGCGGTTCACCGACCCGGCCGCGCTGGCCGCCGCCGCGCGGGTCGTCAACGGCACGCCGGGCGAGGGCGACACGCTGCGGATCCCACACGACAGCAGCGTCGCGTCGCTGCGTGCCCTGCTCACCGACCTCGCCGAGGTCGCGGTCGACGGGTTGACCGTGCACTCCCCCGACCTCGACGACGTCTTCTTCGCCCTCACCGGCCACCCCACCACCGACCAGCAGGAGGTCCGCCCGTGAACACGTTCGCCACCGCGGTCGCCGACTCGGCCACGATGCTGCGGCGCAACCTGCGCCACACGATCCGCTATCCGGTGACCGTGCTGATGTCCCTCGGCGTGCCGATCCTGTTGCTGCTGCTGTTCGTCGGCGTGTTCGGCGGCACGCTCAACGCCGGCCTCGGCGACAACGCGGTCGGCACCGGCTACCTCGACTACCTCGTCCCCGGCATCCTGCTGGTCACCATCTGCTACGGCTCGTCGAGCACGGCGTTGTCGGTCAACCGGGACATGACCGAGGGGATCGTCGACCGGTTCCGCACCATGGCGATCTCCCGGACCTCGATACTGACCGGCCACGCCGTCGGCGCGGTCATCCGGTCGCTGGTGAGCATCGCCCTGGTCGTCGGGGGCGCGTTGCTCATGGGGTACCGGCCGGCCGCCGGGCCGGTCGACTGGCTCGCCGCGACCGGGATCCTCGTGCTGCTCGCGCTGGCGATGACCTGGCTCGCGGTCGCCGCCGGGCTGGCCGCCAGGACCATCGAGAGCGCCAGCATGTTCAACCTGGTCGCCCAGCTGCTGCCGTTCCTGAGCAGCGCGTTCGTGCCGACCGACTCGATGTCGGCCGCGGTGCGCTGGTTCGCCGAGTACATGCCGTTCACGCCGATCATCAACACCCTGCGCGGGCTGCTGTCCGGCGGCCAGGTCGGCGGCGACGGCCTGGCCGCGGTCGCCTGGGGTGTGGGGCTCTCGCTGGCCGGCTACCTGTGGGCGCGGGCGGTGTTCAGCCGGGAACCCGTTCGGTGAACCGGTCGCGCTCGCGCAACACGGCCACCGCCGCGGCGCGCAGCGCCTCCTCGCCGAGGCCGGCGTACGACGACACCGCGTCGTCGTAGGCCGGCCGGTCGGCCTGTTCGGCGAGCTGCCTGGCGTGCGTGGCGGACATGGTCGGCTGAAAGCCCCGCACACAACGGAAACCGTCGGCCAGGGCGATCATCCGCACCGCGGCGCCGGCGATCCGCCGCTCGCCGGTGCGCTCGGCGAGGTCGAGGTCTGCCATGGCGAGCGCGAGCAGCAGCGCGCCGCAGACCGGATAGTCCACAAGGGACGAACTGGCCGAGTCGTGCGGCCGGTTCAGCACCGCCGACAACGCGCCCGGCAGGCAGGCGACGTGCTCGGCGACCAGGTCGAGCCGGCCGTGGCGGGCGTGCGCGACCACGGCCACCGCCCGCATCTCCAGCTCCCACGGCAGTTCGGTGTACTCGGACAGGCTGTCGGCCGTGCGCCGCCACAGGGCGAGCCCGGCGTCCAGGTCACCCCGGGCGAGGTGGAGCTCCGCGCGCACGGCGACGTCGAACATGCCGAAGCCGAGGGCGTCACTCAGCACGTCGCCGCCGCGCATGGCCGACTCCAGCCAGCGCTCCGCCTCGTCGACATCGCCGCACTGCAGGTTGGCCAACACCAACGCCCACAACACCTTCGCCGCGCTCGACCGCGCCCCGAACGCCTCCAACGGCGCGAGCGACGCGCGCAGGTGGCGGCGGGCCTCCTCGCCGAGGTTGGCCTGCAGACACAGTTCGCCCAGCCGGGAGTGCACCAGCGCGAGCAGCCACGGGTTGGCACTGTGTTCACCGGTCGCGACCATCGCCCTGGCCGCCGTGAGCGCGTGGTCCAGGTCGCCCTCGTACTCCCGGACATAGCTGACCGCGAAGTTGGCCATGCTGGCGACCACCGGATGCTCGTTGTCGCCCAAGGCGTACAGCGCGGCTCGCGGTCCGTCCACAATGGCCCGGAGCACGACGTCGGTGGCGCGGACCATGGTGTCCGGCGCGGCGGGTGGCGGCAACCCGCGCAGCGCGACCAACACGCGGGTCGCGTGTGGACCGCCGACCAGGAACGTGTAGGCCGTGAGCAGCACCGCGGCCGTCCGGGTGACCTCGACCAGCGCGGGCGGCGGCCGGTAGCCGGCCAGCACCCGGCCGGCCTCCTCGGCCAGCCCGGCCAGCCGCGCCAGGTTCGACTCGGCGACGCACAGCGTCGCCACCGCGGCCGAGGTCGCCGCGACCACGGCACCGTCGGCACGGTCGAACCCGAGGCGCAGCGCGTGGGCGAGGTTGTCCTGCTCGGCCCGCAGCCGGTCCCGCTCGGCCACCGGGTCCTCGGTGAACACCGTCTCGTGGTTGGCCAGGCCGAAGTCCGTCGCCCAGGCCAGGAACCGGTCGGTGACCATGGCGGTCTCGCCGGCCTGGTCGCAGTGGGTCGCGCTGAACTCCCGCACGGTCTCCAGCATCCGCAGGCGGGTGCCGGTCCCGGTGTCGGTCACCTTGAGCAGCGACTGGTCGACGAGCCGTTCGAGCACCGGCACGGCGTCGCCGCCGGCCTCGTCACCGGCCAGCACGGCGGCGGCCGCGTCGACGGTGAACCCGGCGGGGAACACCGACAGCGCGCGCATCGCGGCCCGCCCGTCTGGCTCGAGCAGGTGCCAGCTCCAGTCGATCACCGCGTGCAGCGTGCGGTGGCGCGCCGGTGCGTCCCGCGCGCCGCCACGCAGCAGGGTGAACCGGTCGTCCAGGCCGCGGGCGATCTCGCCGACCGACAGCACCCGCACCCTGGCCGCGGCCAGCTCCACCGCCAGCGGCAGCCCGTCGAGGTGGGCGCACAGCGCGGCCACCGCGTCGGCCGGCAGGTCGACGCCTGGCCGGGCGGCGCGCGCCCGCTGGCCGAACAGCTCGACGGCGGTGGCCAGGCCCAGTTCCGGCAGCAGGTACACCGACTCCGACGACAGGCCGAGCGGGGCGCGGCTGGTGGTGAGCACGCGCAGTTCCCCGCACATCGACACCAGCGCGCGCACCAGCGCGGCGGCCCCGGCGACCACGTGCTCGCAGTTGTCCAGCACCAGCAGGGCCGGGCCGGAGCCGATGGCGCCGACGATCCCGCCGAGCGCGTTGGTCGCGGTGACCCGCCTGGGGACCGCCCCCACCTCGCCGACGCCGAGCGCGGCCGCGACCTGGCCGGTGACGTCGCCGTCGGCGGCCAGCCCGGCCAGCGGCACGAAGTGCACCACCGGCTGCTCGGCCCGGCGGCTCAGCGCGTGCGCGAGCCGGGTCTTGCCGAGCCCGCCCGCGCCGACGATCGAGGTGACCCGGGAGGTGCGCAGCAGGCCGGCCACCGCCGCGAGGTCGGCGTCCCGGCCGAGCAGTGGGTTGGGCTCGTGCGCGACGCCGTGCCGCACGGCCGGGCGATCCTGGGCGAGCAGCCGCTGGTGCAGGTGCCGCAGCGCCGGGCCGGGGTCGCTGCCCAGCTGGTCGCGCAGGGCGCGGCGGTAGGTGTCGTACCTGGTGAGGGCCTCGGCCGGTCCGGCGGTCGCCGCCTCGGCGCGCAGCAGTTCGGCCAGCACCTCCTCGTCGTGCGGGTGGTCGCGCAGCACGCCGGCGAGCGCGTCGGTCGCCTCGGCGTGCCGGCGGAGGCGGGCG